>JAVBSK010000124.1:0-2797 GCA_031556755.1 Bacteroidales bacterium
AATCTACCTTGATTTGATTGTAATTCAATACAGCTGACTTGTACAAATAATCTATTTGCGACCACAGGGCGGTTTTCAGGATTCGTTCGTTGGTCTCCTGTGCCACGGTTTCGGCTGTAATACAATCGTTTCCACCATCCATTTCTTTGGTTTCATGGGTATTGTCCAATTCATAACTTCCCACCCGAAGCATTGTGGATAAATAACGAGCAGCAAAAGGTTCCGTTACGGGCGATTGCAAATACCCCATCCGCCCGACACAAGATACAGAACGGTTATCGGTAAGTTCCGCCGAAATATAATAGGCTGGAACCGCTTCTTTTTTCAAAATGAAAAAATTCCTATCCAACTCGGTTTTCAAAATCTGAAAAATGATATCTTCTTGTCCCAATGCCGCATGGCAATACCCTAAGGACAGAAAAACCAATAAACATGCTATTTTCTTTATTAAACTTTTCAACATACTTTAATTTATTAGGCAGTCAATAATAGACTACAAATTTACACAAATTTTGATTTGTAAACGCCAAATTGGAATTATCGTTTCCGGCAAAGAAACACTTGACAGTTGTATATAAACAGCCATCAGGAATGTTTATTGTTTAACCGGCAAATAATAATTGCCGGTTTCAATGTACAAGCAAAGTTTATTGTAATGAAAATAGGGAGGATGTATATTGGTTTCAATTATGGGAAATACCCATTTTTAAGATTGTTCCGGTTGTATTAGCCTGCATTTATCATTCGACTTATAGTTTATTTCTTTTCCATTCGCTGGGCGTAACCCCAATGGTTTCTTTAAAATAATTGATAAATGTATTTTGCGATTTGAATCCGGCCAGATTCGCTATATGCTTTAAAGTAAATTGCTGCACAAGATTCGATTCTTTCATTAACTCCATGGCCTTTTGACAGCGATACTGATTGATAAGTCCATAAAAATTCGTATTGAACTCATTTTTTATAAGTTGAGACAAATAAGTCCGGTTAGTACCAAGCAATTCGCACATGGTTTCGGCATTCAAATTGCTCTCGCGATAAATTTCTTCTTTTTCCAATAGTATTAAAATTCTTTCCTTTAAATCATTTTTTGTTACAAGTTTTTCTGAATTCTGAGAGCTTACATTGCTTTGCAGATTTTCCGGGAATTCCTCTTTTGGGGAATAAAAAAGCTTTGGAAAAACCATGTATAAATCTTTTTGCCTAATAGCCAATATAGTGGATACTTGCGGGAAAATAATAAACAGATACAAACCCCATAATTGAATATTCATGGTAGTTGTTCCCATGGCAATATGAGATAGTACAAGATAAATACTAATAATGCCAAGATAAACATAAACCCAATTCAACCGAATCCCTTCCGTATAGGAAAAATCCGAAGACATACGTAAACGATATTCATGTAAAGCAATAAAACCTAAGATGCCTAATACAATACCTTCAATTATGGAAAAAATAGTGGACAACAATCGTATAATCATTTCAGGGGTATAAAGGAAATTCCCCAATTGTGCATAAGTGGTAATGGTGGGCAAGGGTTCGTATAAAAACCGCGTGGCAATCATACCAAGCAGCAGTAATATTGAAGGAATATAGCACCAGAGTACCAATTTTAAGTTCATAAAACGCGAACGCACCAAATCCAAAACATAGAAATAAAGCAGAGGTGTCAAAATTAAACTTGCCCATGTACCGGCAAACCGGAATAAGGCCTTTTCAAAATCGTGGCTGATATGATAATGCAAAGCAAGGACCATTGCCAAAAGAAAAATAACACGAGATAAAAACATGGATATAAAAGGACGCTTAATTCCTTTGATTACCCACAACATAACTGCTGCTGTAAGCATAGAAAAAATAGTCAGAGCATATAATATGGTAATGGTTATTTTTAAATCATAGAAAATCATAAATTGAGCAGTTTTCGGATGTGGATTTTACAAAGTGGTAATAATATGTTGCAAAGATATACAATTCGAAATTAATGTATACATTATTAAGATAAAACAAATCCAATATTAAGTTTTCGGATTTCACACAAAAATACCAGTATAAATCAGGTAATTAAAAAATAATAATCACAACTAAGACAAAATTGTTTTAGCAGGGATTCTTTTTTAATCTTTTATTCCTTTTACATCTTATTTTTGTGAAAATTTTCAACATTGAATATAGAAAACTGATGCAGTGATTGCTTCACCCGAATTGAAACCCTCGAAAAAACCATAAACCGAAAATTTATAAATATCTAAAACCATAAAAAATACCCGATAATGAAAAAATTAGTACTCTTTTGGCTTGTGTGCATGAGTTTTGCCATAGCCGCCAATGCTCAAACCACACGCACCATTACCAAAGTTTATGGCACCCGAATTACGATTCCTGCCTATGACGCAGGAGACACCTTACGAATTACAAACGATACCTTGCAAAAATCGACCAACCCTTCGAATGACGATTGGACGAGTTTAAAAACCCCCACTAAACCGTATCATTTAAAACTTGAAACCCAAAACAAATGTGTACCCAAAAGCGGGTTATATAATGATATTTATGATACGGTGTTGCTTAGTGCATATTTGCCCAATATAGTTTGTATTGATACTGCGGGGTTTTGCCGGAACAGATCTTTACATTCGGTATATACCCCTAACCTGACCACTATCAAGGGGAATGCGTTTCAAGGTTGCACAGCCTTACAAAATATCGATTTATCAAAAGTTACTTCTATGGGAGAAGTTTGTTTTAGTGAATGCCTTTTAAAAAAAGTAAATATACCTTTGGTAAAAACAAT
>JAVBSK010000180.1:0-3910 GCA_031556755.1 Bacteroidales bacterium
GCATTTCTCCGTCGATCGATAAGTCTGGATATTTTTCCTGCATATAACGAACAACTTCATGTACGCTGGCCGGACTACCTTCCGGATCTGCTCCGAAATTAGAGTATGACAACATGGCCATGACCGGTTTTTGGGCAAAAAACTGAACAGCGTGATTAGTCAAGCGGGCGATGTCGATCAATACTTCTGTCGATGGGTGGCGGTTAATCAAAGTATCAGACAGGAAGAATGTTCCTTTTTTGCCGGTCAGAATGTGCATGGCCCCGAAATGATTATATCCTTTCCGGATGCCGATTACTTCTTTGGCTACTTTGATGGTGTTGGAATATTTGGTATAAACTCCGGTGATGAAAGCGTCGGCGTCTCCCGTTTCTACCATCATCATTCCGAAATAGTTACGTTCGAACATTTTGTCTTTGGCTTCATCGAAGGTAGCTCCTTCCCTGGCTCTTTTTTCCGCGAGGATTTTTGCATAACGGTTTCTGCGTTCTTCTTCTCTGTCGTGACGCAGGTTGACTATTTCGACGCCATCGAGATCCAGGTGTAATTCGGCGGCTAATTTTTCAATCCTTTCGTCATTGCCCAACAATATAGGATGGCAAATGCCTTCCGCTTTTGCCGTTACGGCAGCTTTCAGCATGTTTTCGTGACTACCTTCTGCAAAAACGACCCGTTTGGGGTTTTGTTTGGCCATATCCGTAAGTTGACGGATCATTTTATTGTCATATCCCATCAAATCCCTCAGGTTTTCTGCATATTTATCCCACTCTGTGATCGTTTTACGGGCGACTCCGGATGCGATGGCGGCTTTGGCTACGGCAATGGATACTGATGTCAATAATCTGGGATCCAGTGGTTTGGGGATGATATAGTCTTTCCCGAAAGATAGACGGGTTAATCCATAAGCTGCATTTACCACATCGGGAACCGCTTCTTTGGCCAGCGCGGCGATGGCCCGTACTGCGGCTAATTTCATTTCTTCATTGATACATGTCGCTCTGACGTCCAACGCTCCTCTGAAAATATAAGGAAACCCGAGTACATTGTTGATCTGGTTCGGATAATCAGAGCGTCCGGTCGCGAAAATCAGGTCTTCACGGGAAGATTTTGCTTTTTCGTAGGAAATTTCCGGATTCGGGTTAGCTAATGCGAAAACGATCGGTTTTTCGTTCATTGAACGTACCATCTCGACTGTTAATACATCGGAGACGGAGAGTCCGAGGAATACATCTGCTCCTACAACCGCTTCTTCCAATGTGTTGACATTTCGTTCCGTAGCAAAATATTTTTTTGATTCATTCAGGTCTGTGCGTCGAACGGAAATGACTCCTTTGCTGTCGCACATGACTATATTTTCTTTCCTGGCGCCAAGGGCGAGATAGAGTTTGGTACAGGAATTCGCAGAAGCTCCGGCTCCGTTTACTACGATTCGTACGTCTTCTATTTTTTTTCCGGCCAACTCCAAGGCATTAAGTACTCCCGCCGCAGAAATGATAGCTGTTCCATGTTGGTCGTCGTGCATGACAGGAATGTCCAATTCTGCTTTCAGCCGGTTTTCGATTTCAAAACATTCGGGAGCTTTGATATCTTCCAGGTTGATTCCTCCGAATGTAGGAGCGATTGCTTTGACCGCCTGGATGAATTTTTCGGGATCTTTCTCATTGACTTCGATGTCGAATACATCGATTCCTGCGAATATTTTGAATAACAATCCTTTTCCTTCCATGACCGGTTTTCCGGACAGTGCGCCGATGTCTCCGAGTCCTAAGACTGCTGTGCCATTTGAAATAACTGCCACTAAGTTTCCCTTGGAGGTATAGTCATAAGCTGTTTCAGGATTTTTTTCGATTTCCAGACACGGTTCTGCAACACCTGGAGAATATGCTAGGGCAAGGTCTCTCTGGGTGCTGTAAGGTTTTGTGGGAACGACTTCTATTTTCCCTGGCTTTCCCTGGGAGTGATATAAAAGCGCCGCCTCTTTTAATGTTTTTGCCATACTTTTTTTTGAATTATGAATTATCAATTACGAATATTTAACTTTTAGTTGAGAGTTCTTTATTTCTTAACACTTAACACTTAGTTCTACCACCTTACCGGCTCTTGTCCGGTCTTTTTCAGGTATTCGTTGGCTTTACTGAAATGTTTATTTCCAAAAAAACCACGGTGAGCGGAGAGCGGGGAGGGGTGGGGTGATTTCAGTATCAGGTGTTTACTTGGATTGATGAATTCACCTTTTTTCTGAGCATAAGATCCCCAGAGTATAAAAACGATATGTTCTTTCTCTTCTGCAATCCGGTGAATTACCGCATCCGTGAATGTTTCCCAACCTTTGTTTTGGTGTGAGCCGGCAGCATGAGCGCGTACAGTGAGGGTTGCGTTCAGTAGTAATACACCTTGTTGCGCCCATCTTTGCAGGTTGCCTGTTGCTGGTACCGGAATACCCAAATCTGCTTGGATTTCCTTGAAAATATTTTGCAGGGAAGGAGGAAACGGAATTCCGTCGTTTACTGAAAAGCATAAACCATGAGCCTGTTCCGGTTCATGGTATGGATCCTGTCCGAGTATAACTACTTTTGTTCTATCGAAAGGACATTGATCAAAAGCATTGAAAATCAATTTACCCGGAGGGTATATTTTTTTTGTTGCATATTCATTCCTGACGAAATCCGTCAATTTCTCGAAATATGCTTTGTTGAATTCATTTTGAAGTTTGTCTTTCCAGGAAGACTCTATTTTCACATCCATGAGGGAGATTAATTGATCAGGAACATTCCGAGTTTTTTGGCTTCTTTTTTCATCTCTTCCGGCCAGATACTGGCTTGTATTTCTCCGATATGTCCTTTGCGGAGGTAGAACATGCAAAGGCGCGATTGACCGATGCCACCACCAATTGTCTGAGGCAGTTCCCCGTTTAATAACCTTTTATGAAAATATAATTCTTTCCGGTCTTCTGTATTTGTCAGTTGAAGCTGCTTCAGCATGGTTTCCGGATTTACGCGGATTCCCATCGAGGAAATCTCCATAGAGCGATCCAGGATGTTATTCCAAAGGAATAAATCTCCATTCAGACCAGGCATTCCGTTTGTCGCCATTGTTGACCAATCATCGTAGTCAGGGGCGCGGTTATCGTGTTTTTGTCCGTTACTCAGGTTACATCCGATTCCGATGATGAATACTGCCCCGTGTTCTCTTGTAATAGCATCTTCACGCTCTTTGGCTGTTAAATGCGGATACATTTGCAACAATTCCTCCGAATGAATAAATTTAATTTTTTTCGGAAGAATCGGTTTGATTTCGGGAAACATTTCATAAACGAGATATTCCGTTCGAACTATTGCTGCATAAATCCGGGTAACGATTTCTTTCAGGAATTCAATATTTCTTTCGGATTCTTCCATAACCAACTCCCAATCCCATTGGTCGACATACAAGGAATGCAAGTTTCCTAATTCTTCGTCGGAGCGGATGGCGTTCATGTCGGTATAAATGCCGTAATTCGGTTCTATCTGATGATCAGCCAGGGTAAGTCTTTTCCATTTAGCCAAAGAATGTACAATTTCAGCTTTTGAATCGTTCAAGTCCTTGATAGGAAATGAAACTGCGCGCTCGATTCCATTCAGGTCATCATTGATACCCATTCCGCGAAGAACGAATAATGGCGCGGTGGTTCTCCTTAATCTCAGTTCGGAAGAAAGGTTTTGTTGAAAGAAATCTTTGATTTTTTTGATCCCGTTTTCTGTTTCCGCCAGATTTAAAATAGCCTGATAGTTTTTGGGCTTTATTAAGTAACTCATATTCTGTATTTCAATTTTGCTACAAAGATATGAATTATTTTATCTCAATACAATGTTTTTGATGATTATTGTTTTCAAAATGAAAGAATATCGCTGTTGTTTGCATTAAAATATTC
>JAVBSK010000102.1:0-6489 GCA_031556755.1 Bacteroidales bacterium
ATGATATACCTGATTATCAATCAATGAGTTACCTTTCTCCGATTTCTTTTGCCTCTAAAGCCAGCGGTTTGGTAATCACTAACCTGGCCAATAATAAAATTCAATGGGAACAGACAGCCCGGGTGAATGCCGGAATCGATCTGGGTCTATTCAAGGATAGATTGTTCCTGACTTTGGATGTATATCAGAGTAAAACGGATAATTTGTTGGTACAACAAGATCTTGATGAGAGAGTTGGTGGCGGCAAATACTGGACGAACGGAGGTTCCTTGGAAAACAAAGGATATGAATTTACATTGGATGCAAAAGTCCTGAATCTGAAAGATTTCAGATGGGATCTCGGGTTCGGTATCGGACAATACAAGAACAAAGTGACTTCTTTAGTCAATAAGGATGGATATTTCCTGACCGATGCTTATGACGGGCAAGTAATTACCCAGGTCGGACAAGCGGCCGGATTATTCTATGGTTACAAAACCCAAGGCGTATTTGCTACTGCCGAAGAGGCGAACAAAGCTTTGTTATTGATGGAAAACAGTCCGGGAAGCTATAGTCAATTCAAAGCGGGAGATGTTCATTTCGAAGACATTAATAAAGATAAATTTAACTATATATATGATATTATTGATGAAAAAGACAAACAGGTGATTGGAGATCCGAATCCCGATTTCTACGGATCCATCAACAGTTCCTGGATGTATAAACGCTTCAAGTTGGATGCTTTGTTTACTTATTCCTATGGTAACGATGTTTACAATTATTACCGGCGCATGTTGGAATCGGGAAAAGATTTCAATAATCAGACCAGGGCGATGAACAACAGGTGGTTGGCTGAAGGTCAACAAACCGATCAACCTCGGGCGACCTGGGGAGATCCTATGGGTAATTCCCGTTTCTCCGATCGTTGGATTGAAGACGGTTCCTATTTCAAGTTGAAAAACCTGGCTTTGTCATACGAACTGCCTCTCAAAAATGATTTCATTCGCGGAATCAATATATGGCTTGCAGGTTCCAATCTGTTCACGATAAGCAATTATCTGGGAGTTGATCCGGAATTTTCTGTGGAAAACGGAGTGTTGTATCAGGGAATCGATGCAGGTTTATTGCCGATATCCAGGTCTTATTCCATCGGTTTCCGTATTGATTTATAATTTGAATAATGTTATACGTTAAAAAAATAACAACTGTAGAAATGAAAAAATATATCATATTCCTTTTTATATCCGTTTTCACGCTTCCTTTTGTTTCGTGTGATGACATTTTGGACGTTGATTCCGATCAGATTGTCACTCTGGATGAAAATAAATTACAATCAGATAGTCTCTTTTCCATGGGCGGAATTTACTCTCAATTACAAAAATTGGCTGATAGTTATGTCATATTGGGAGAATTAAGAGGCGATTTGTTGGAATCCGGAGTGTATGCAGATAAATATTTGCATGAAATATCCTATTTTGGAGATTACTCCAAGGATAATCCTTATACTTCTAATAAAGCCGATTATTATGCGGTTATCAACAATTGTAATTATGTGATTCACAATATAGACACCAGCCGGATATTCAAAGGCGAAAAAACAATGTATCGTGTGTTGGCCGCGGCTAAAGGTGTCAGGGCGTGGACCTATATGCAATTGGCTCTGAACTTCGACGAAGTGTATTACTATGAGCAGCCGCTCTTGAGTCTAGAAGATTTAGCAACCTTGGGAACAGCTATCAAATTTGACGAGCTGGCGCCCAAACTGATAGCGGATCTTTTACCATTCAAGGATACCAAGCGATTAAGGTTACAACCTTTTGCCGGATTTTCCAGAACGGAATTATTAAACTTTTCTATCCCCTTTTTATTGGGTGATTTATATCTGTGGACGGGACAATATGAAAATGCGGCGAATGCTTACCATGATTTGATCTATGAAGGAGGAGTAACTTATCTTATAGATGAGTATTATAAGGATACGAGAGTGGTTAGCGGTACCGGACAAACTTTGGCATTCACCGGAGATATTCAGCGTTATTGGCATAGAATTTTCTCGGGAAAATATGCTCTGGAATACATAACGGTTATTGCGGCTACAAACGAATTCGAGAGAATTACAGCATTGGATAGTCTGTTTGTTCCGGCTAAACTCCAGACTTCCTCATCTTCTCCGGTTCTCATTACGGATTATTATCCTGTTTTGGCGCCTACGGAAGTCGCCATAGCAAACTTTGATTCCGCATTGTATTTCCAGGCTTATTATGTGGCGGCCGGGGAAACCCATGCACTGACCACTCCCGGAGATCTGAGAAAATATGGAACTCTTTTGAACATTACTCTCGGCAATGATGCGACAGGACTCACCCGTATCAACTATGTAGGGAAATATTTACAAATGAATTCGACTACCAGTGAGTCGGAAAAAGCCCAGATGATATTACCCTACCGGGCGGGATTGCTCTATCTCCGTTATGCGGAAGCCGTTAACCGTCTGGGTAAACCGAATCTGGCCATGGCACTGCTTAAATCCGGTTTGAATGCCAAGAACCTGGCGAATCCGAAAGTGATTCCTCCCCATGAAATTCAGGATCCGCTTCCCAATTACATGAATTTCAAGGACACGCGTTTTGACGCCAGCATTGGAATCCGAGAACGCGGACTCGGACAGCAACATCTTGATACGACTTTCTATATCATCAAAACCGGTTTGGCCGAACCTACGTTGCTAGACTCTGTTTTGTATGTGGAAAACCTGATTCAGAAAGAACTGGCGTTGGAAACTGCTTATGAAGGTAATCGCTTCCATGATTTAATGAGATTGTCTATTCGCAGGAATGACAATGATTATCTGGCTAAGATTGTTTCTTCGAAATACGCAGCCGAAAGTTTACGCGCCTCGGTGAGGACCAAACTCAATAACCGGGATAAGTGGTATATTAAGTAAGAAAAAAGGGAAAAATGAATATAAACTCTTTCCGCAAGGGACATTCCGGGACGAATCCTGACAAACACAAGGGCGTCAAAATTTTGTTGAGTTGCTTGTTGTGCGCCATTTCCGTTTCCGCTCAATTGAAAATCAATGAGCTGATGCCCAGGAATGTTTCTGCTGTAATGGATGAATCATACAACTACAGCATGTGGGTAGAAGTTTATAATTCTTCGGAATCATCTTCTTATAATATTTCAAATTATTATTTTTCCGATGACCGGACTCAAACTAAAAAATGGAAACCTTTGTCCAAAACCATTACAGCCAAAGGTTTTCATGTGATCTGGTTCGAAAGGGACGATCGATCAGGACACGCTTCTTTCAAACTGGAACCGAACGGCGGTAAACTTTATTTGTTCAATGCTTCTTCCCAGTTGGTGGATAGCGTCATTTATCCGCCTCAGATGAGAAATATATCCTACGGAAGGAAAACGGACGGTGGAAATGAATGGGTTTTTTTCGAACAATTCAGTTCGGGAACGAGTAATACGGGAAAATTATGGAAAGAAATCCGCTGTCCGAATCCTGTTTTCTCCAAAACGGGAGGATTCTATAATGCTTCTACGGGAGTCACATTCACGGCTCCGGCGGAAAACGATACCATTTACTATTCGCTCGATGGTTCAGAACCTAAACGGGGAACTTCTATCCGTTATGTTCCGGGCTCTTCCATCTGGTTGACTAAGACTTCGGTTATCCGGGCGAGAACTGTCTCCGGATTGAAACATGCAAGCGATATTATCAGTCATACTTATCTTATCCGGGAGCGTGATTTCAATTTACCCGTGGTATCAATCATCACCGAGCAGGCGAACCTGACGGATAACCTCATCGGGATCTACGTGAGAGGTACGAATGGAATTGCAGGCAACGGAACGGATCAACCGGCCAACTGGAACCAGGATTGGGACAGGCCTGTCAATTTTGAACTGATCGATACAACCAATACTGTGAGACTGAACCAGGAACTGGATGTCCGCATCGCCGGAGGATGGTCACGTACATTGAATGGACAAAAATCGTTGATTATCAATCCGAAGCATAAATTCGGGAATAACAACCTGGAGTATGATATCTTTGCGGCTACCAAACCCAATCAAAAATACAAAAGCGTGATGTTGCGTAATTCGGGCAATGATTTCGGTTGTTCCATGTTGCGGGATGCCTATATGACTTCCCTGGTCATGAAACGCATGAATCTGGATTATCAGGCGTATGAACCTGCGGTTTGTTTCATGAATGGCGTTTATTACGGTATACAGAATCTGAGGGAAAGAAGTAACGAAGACCTGCTTTATTCGTCTTATGGCCTGAAAGAAGAAAATATACATCTGATTGAAGCCGAAAATCTGCCTGTAGATGCAGAATACCTGAAATTGGTCAATTACGCTACGACAAACGACCTGAAAACGCAGAGTGCATATGATAATATTTCTCAAATGATGGATATTGATAACTTCATCAGTTATTTTGTTTCTGAGATTTATTTCGCTAATACGGATTGGCCGCACAACAACATGAAAGCCTGGAAAACGATGCCTGACGGTAAATGGCGCTGGATCTTACATGATACGGATTTCGGATACGGTTTGAACAATGCTTATACTCACAATACCTTGTCCCATGTACTGGATTATGGAGCGACCGGAGCGATAGATAAATTTACGGTAACAAGGAAAGTGCTCAATGCTTTATTACTGAATGAAACCTTCAAGAACAAATTTATAGATAAGTTTTCCGTTCAGATTTCATCTACTTTTGAACCTGTCAGGGCGAATCATATATTGGATAGTCTCGCTTCAAAAATAGCAGTCGAGATACCTTATCACAAAGCGAAATGGGGTTCTTCCCGGGATTTCAATTCGGACATCAATACAATGAAAACGTTCTCTGAAAGACGTCCGGATGCGATGTTGGGCTTTGTAAGTAACAAATTGTTGAAAGGCGCTGCTATCAGGACGATCCAATTGAAATCCGACAATCCGAATGCGACATTCCGTTTTAATGAAGAGAAAATCATTGATCCGCAGATCAATCTGAAATCTTTCTCCGGACGTTCGTTTACCTTGGAAGCCAATCCTGTTCCCGGATATAAATTCCTGAAATGGGAATATACGGGAGCGAATTCCGAGACGCTGATTCCTTATGGAAGCGATTGGAAATATAATGATGGAAATTCGGCTCCGGTAGGGGATTGGATTACGTCGAACTTCAATGAACTTTCCTGGAAAAGCGGAAAAGCACAATTGGGTTATGGTAACAAAGGAGAAGTAACAACTATTGGTTATGGAGGAAATGCAAATAATAAATACACAACTTCTTATTACAGGAAAACATTTTCCATCACGAACCTGGATAAAAAAGATAATTTTTCTCTCACAGTCTTTGTCGATGACGGTGCCGCCGTATATGTAAATGGAACGGAAGTAGGCCGGACGAATATGCCTTCCGGTATTTTATCGTATTCCACTTTTGCTACCATCTACAACAACGGCGTTTATGGAACTTTCAATATACCGAAAAACTTGTTGAAAGAAGGAAACAACCTCGTTGCCGTAGAGGTTCATCAATGTGATCTGGTCAGTTCTGATGTTATTTTCGACTTGGAATTAAGATGTTCAATCCCTACTGAAAGTCAGACATTGACGAATCCTGTCTATGTGGGTACCTTATTAGCGGATATATCTTTGAAAGCCGTATATGAAAAAACAGATGAGATAATTCCTGAAGAAGTTGTCTTTATTAACGAAATAGTATCAAGTAATAACTTAATCACAGACGAATATGGAGAAAAAGACGATTACATCGAGTTGTATAATTCCAGTGATACGGACATCAATATTGCAGGTTGGTACATCAGTGACAAACCCGCTAACCCTACTTTATATCAGTTCCCTGCGACGGACTCCATTAAAACGTTGATTCCTGCCAAAGGATTTCTCGTTATCTGGGCGGATACACAACCCGAACAGGGAGTTTTGCATGCAGGATTCAACATCAGTAAAGATGGCGAAACGATAACCCTTTCAAGGCGGAACCAATCAGGCGAATTATCGGTTATTGATCAGGTAATTTGTCCTGTCTTGAATCAAAATATGAGTTATTCCCGGTTGCCTGACGGAAGTGATCATTGGATCATACAGGGTTTTACTCTGAACAAACCGAATGCTTCCTATACATCGGATAAACCGGTGGTAAGAGATTTGAAATCAAGTTTTATGATGAACCGGGAAGAACTTACCATAACAAATGCAAAGGGGGAAACTCTTTCTGTTATAGATCTCACGGGAAAAATCAGAATGAAGAAGTATATTTCCTCTGATGACGAAAAAATAGAGTTGGGATTCCTTGCAAACGGGATTTATATCGTCAGAGTGGGGACTGAAATATTCAAAATCACAAGATTGTGATTCCCTATTTATTTTAAAGATTCAATTTGTTCCATAAATAATCCGCTTAGTTTAACGTGAGTTCGATAAAATTTTCACAGTAAATAGTTAATTATCAATATATTTTTCCGG
>JAVBSK010000279.1:0-3609 GCA_031556755.1 Bacteroidales bacterium
CGATAGATGAAGTGCTGGAACTGGACAAGTTACCTAATAAAAATAAAATATATCTATTGATAGATCGCCTGACCTGTTCCGCTGACAGCCTGAATATATCCCGGCTATCCGACTCGGTGCAAACTGCTTTCTACGAAGGGGACGGTCATTGCATCGTTAAGTTTTACACCGGAACAAATATCATCACCAAAGAATTTTCCGGAAAATTTGAGGCCGACGGCATCATTTTTGAAGAACCCTCCGATCTGATGTTTAACTTCAACAGTCCAGCCGGCGCCTGTCCTTCCTGTGAAGGATTCGGTAAAGTGATCGGCATCGACGAAAATCTGGTTATTCCCAATAAAACACTCTCTTTGTATGAAGACGCTGTAGTTTGCTGGAAAGGGGAGAAAATGGGGGAATTCAAACAATGGTTCATCGAAAAAGCGGACGAATATAACTTCCCTATCCATAAACCTTATTTCGATTTAAGTGAAGAAGAAAAAGATATTTTATGGAGAGGAAGACCCGGATTATCCGGGATCAACGATTTTTTCAAACACGTCGAAGAGAATCTGTACAAAATACAATACCGGGTCATTCTGGCGCGCTATAGGGGAAAAACGGTTTGCCATACCTGTAAAGGAAGCCGGCTGAAGCCCCAGGCACTATATGTAAATGTCGATGGAAAATCCATTGCAGATTTAGTTGTACTGCCCATCACGGAACTGCAAAAGTTTTTTCAGAATCTCCGGTTGGATGAACATGAGAAACTGATAGCCAAACGATTGTTGATTGAAATCAACTCCCGGTTGCAATTCCTGTACGACGTAGGACTGGGATACCTGACTCTTAATCGCTTATCTTCCACTCTATCCGGAGGTGAAAGTCAACGCATCAACCTGGCTACCTCATTGGGGAGCAGCCTGGTCGGTTCACTCTATATCCTGGACGAACCAAGCATCGGTCTGCATTCAAAAGATACGGACTTATTGATTAAAGTACTGAGGCAATTACAACAATTGGGAAATACCGTCGTTGTCGTGGAGCATGACGAAGAAATCATCCGGGCGGCAGACTACATCATAGACATCGGCCCCGATGCAGGACAACTGGGAGGAGAAGTCGTTTACCAGGGAGAACTGTCGAACCTGGAAAAATCCGCCGCAGGATATACCGTTAAATATTTAACCGGAGAAGAACAGATCGCAGTTCCCCGGATCCGCCGGTGTTGGAACAACTACATAGAAATCAAAGGCGCCCGGCAAAATAATCTGAAATCCATCGATGTCAGATTCCCCCTCAATGCAATGACAGTCGTTACAGGGGTCAGCGGTTCCGGAAAATCTTCCCTGGTCAGGGATATTTTTTACGAATCGGTCAGAAGGAAACTCGATAATGCCGACACAAACGGACAATTATTAGGAATTTCCGGAGATTTTCATCTCATACAATCAATTGAGTTTGTCGATCAGAATCCAATCGGACGTTCTTCACGCTCCAACCCGGTGACCTATATCAAGGCTTATGATGAAATCCGTAAATTGTTTTCCGAGTTACCATTATCCAGACAAATGAATTTCACCCCCGCCTATTTTTCTTTCAACGTTGAAGGAGGAAGATGTGAAGAATGTAAGGGAGACGGAGTACTGACCGTTGAGATGCAATTCATGGCCGACGTAGTACTGGAATGCGAATCTTGTCACGGAAAACGTTTCAAACAGGAAGTGCTTGACGTTGAATACGAAGGAAAAAACATATATGATATACTGGAACTTACCATCAGCGAAGCACTGGAATTTTTCAGTAAACAGAAAAAAAGTACAGAAAAGAAAATCGTCAAAAAACTGGCTTGCCTGCAGGAAGTCGGATTAGGATATATCAAATTAGGACAATCTTCATTCACCTTATCCGGAGGCGAAAATCAACGGGTTAAGCTGGCTTTCCACTTGAGCGAGGAACGTTCGCAACCCACCGTCTTCATTTTTGACGAACCCACTACGGGATTGCATTTTCATGATATCAAGACCCTTTTGAAAGCCTTCGACGCCTTAATTACCCGTGGACATACAATCATTATCATTGAACACAATATGGATGTTATCAAATGTGCCGACCATGTGATTGACCTTGGTCCGGAAGGAGGCGACAAAGGAGGATACCTCGTTGGTTGCGGAACACCCGAAGAAATCGCCCGGTGTGAAAATTCTTATACCGGAAAATTTCTAAAAGAAAAACTTAAATAAATGCTCTTTTCGAGGATAAATTGTAGAGATTAGGAAAATTATGTAAGTTTGTATCTTCAATTTAATTTACGACACCAAAATATGAAAATTGCGCTTATAGGATATGGGAAAATGGGAAAGGAAATCGAAAAGGTAGCCCTCGAACGCGGACATGAAATCGTATCCATCATAGACATCAATAATCCCGAAGATTTTGCTTCCGACGCTTTCAAAAGCGCGGAAGTAGCCATAGAGTTCACTCAACCTCAGACCGCTTACAACAATTACAAAAAATGTTTCGAAGCGAAAATTCCGGTTATAGCCGGTACAACAGGCTGGCTGGAACATCTTTCAGAAATCAAAAAAGCCTGCGAGCAAGACGGACAGACTTTCTTTTACGCATCCAACTACAGCCTCGGAGTCAATATCTTTTTTGCAATCAACAAATACCTGGCGCGCATCATGGACAATTTTCCGGTATACGATGTCCGGATGGAAGAAATTCATCATATCCATAAACTGGATGCTCCTAGCGGAACGGCAATCACGCTGGCCGAAGGCATTCTTGAAAACATAAATCGCAAAAAAGGCTGGATAGAAGGAAAAGAAGCAGGACACGAAATATTGGAAATCGTCTCCCGCAGAGAAGGAGAAATACCAGGTATACATGAAGTAATTTACGAATCCGAAGCAGACATCATCAGCATCAAGCACGATGCAAAAAGCCGGAAGGGATTCGCTTTGGGAGCTGTCATCGCAGCGGAATTCATCCGGGGGAAAAGCGGTTATCTAACGATGAACGATTTATTCAATTTCTAACATATAATAGCTTTCACATGAAAAAGGCATCTCTTTCACAATGGATCAAGTTTTCCTTGGTTGCATTGTTCTATATTTTATTCATGATATGGGTAGGTAATTATTGGCTACTCCTGGGTTTACCCATCATTTTTGACATATACATCTCCAAAATCATCCCGTGGGGAGGCTGGAAAAATACAAAAAACCCTGCTGTCCGGAAAATAGCAGAATGGGCGGATGCCATTATATTCGCCTTGATCGCCGTATATATCATCAATATTTTTATTTTTCAAAATTACAAAATTCCCTCCTCTTCCCTCGAAAAAACGTTGTTAGTGGGAGACTTTTTATTTGTAAGCAAAGTGAGTTACGGCCCCCGGGTTCCGAATACCCCTTTGTCTTTTCCTTTAGCGCAGCATACTTTACCCGTTCTCAATTGCAAATCCTTTATCGAGTGGCCGCAATGGCCCTATAAACGGTTGAAAGGATTAGGAACGGTGGAACGCAACAACATCGTCGTATTCAACTTTCCCGCGGGAGATACCGTTGCAATCAATTATCAACAAACCGATTTCTACTCCTTATCTTCACAAGTCTCAAGCGA
>JAVBSK010000154.1:0-16573 GCA_031556755.1 Bacteroidales bacterium
GGAAGTACTTTGTCGCTATAAATCAACACTTCCTCCGCTTTCTTCAGCTCTCCTTTGTTAATCAGCGCTTCTGACAATATACCGAACATGGAACGGAATGATTTACACATTCTCAAGGTATTTTCATCCAGATAGATACCATCTTTATCTGCATTACCCCATCTGTATTTATTCATCATGTTGTCGTACATCACATCCGTGTTGACAGTATTTCCTACATCTTTCGTATTGTAAGGGACAATCCGATAAGCGATTCCTTCCTGACTGAAATTGCTGTCCAGATTGAGGTACATTTCCTGGCCAACCGTTACTGCGAAGTAGAAAGGACGTTTCCAGTCCGCATTGTTGGTCAACATATCCAGGATCATGGTTTCCTGTTTGCCGATATATTGCTTTCCTTCCAGGTTGATTGTAATCTCCTTAGGTATCCAATTGGCGTTTTCAGGTTTGACAAGCCCGGATCTGATGACGGCTGCCGAATCTATGGGCAGGGTTAATTTCCGGGAAGGAATGATGCTCAGGTCTTCATTCAGTCCAGCCATCTTACTTAATCTGTTGTCTCCTGCCTTGATCAAATCCAATACTTGTTTCAGATCCAGTGGAGATTCTGTCATGTCTACAATCCATATAGGTTCATTTTTACCTTGGATGTATTGTGATTTATTCCAGTCGATAGGTAGGGGAGAAGACTCGTAAGCCTGGCGTTTCATCTGGTCGATGTACCAATCGGTTTGGAAATAGCTGAGGTTACAGACTCTTACATCAGTACGGAATCCTTCGACTTCCTGAGCGTACCAAAGCGGGAATGTATCATTGTCTCCATTGGTAAAAATGACGGCGTCTGGAGCGCAGGTTGCCAGATAGTTGAATCCGAAATCACGAGCCATATATCTGTCAGACCGGTCATGGTCGTCCCAGTTTTCAGCGCACATTCTTGCCGGAATAAAAAGGCAAAGGAGCGTTGCGAGTGTTCCCGCTACAACCTGATTTGTTTTGCAGTACCGGGTTAAAATCCGGGCGATTCCGGCAACTCCCAAGCCTATCCAGATACAAAACGCATAAAACGAACCGGCATAAGCATAGTCTCGTTCCCTCACCTGAAGAGGCGGTTGGTTCAGGTATATGACAATGGCTAATCCAGTCATAAAGAACAATAAAAAGACCGTCCAGAATCCCTGTACTCCTTTGTTGCCCGAAAATGAGGATTGAAATACCAGTCCGATGAGTCCGAGTAAGAGAGGGAGCATGAAATAGGAGTTATGGCCTTTGTTATTCTGAATATCATCAGGCATATTATTTTGTGGTCCGACCAATTGCTCATCAATAAATTTGATACCGGTGATCCAGTTTCCGTTAGAAACCTCTCCTTGCCCCTGGATGTCATTTTGTCTTCCTGAGAAATTCCACATAAAATACCTCCAGTACATGTAATTGACCTGATAGGAGAAAAAGAATCTGAGATTTTCTGCAAAAGTGGGTTTAACAGCCGTTTTTGATTCTCCGCAACTTTGATACCGTACGGTTTCTCCCTTGATATTAGCCCATTCTTTATAGGCTTGTACATGACGAGGTTCTTTGCTGTGCATACGAGGGAATAGCATACTCAGTTCAGAAACGCTTTTGTAGTCCTCTTTGTGGGTAGAAACGAAGTATTTGTCTTTCTCCGAGTCATTTGACTTGATAACGCGAGTCCAGACAGGTGATGATTTTTCTATGACGGGTGCACACATTCCGTCTTTTGATTCTCTTTGAACTTCAGACACATACGTTTCTCCATAAAACAATGGCGTATCTCCGTATTGTTCGCGGTTGAGATAACTTGCCAAGGTGAAAATATCTTCCGGGGAATTTTGGTCCATAGGCGTATTTGCCGTTGAACGAATCAGAATCAATGCATAAGAAGAGTAGCCGATTGTAATGACCAATAGCCCTACAAGTATTGTATTCAGACTGACCGGATTGATTTTCTTCCAGAACATAAATGCCGATAATCCTGCGATAATAAGTAGCCCCAGGATATAACCCGAGCCAATGAATGGGATTCCCAATAAAGCGATGGCGGAGATGAAAGAAATTTTAGTCCGGATTTCATTAGGATTCTCACGCATGGATTCCCAGATTCCCCAGGAAAGCAAACCGAAAATAACAATAACATAAACAAATACTCCGGAGTTATAAGGCATTCCCAACGTATTTACAAATAACAACTCGAACCATCCGCATACTTCGACCAACCCTTGTACCAGTCCGTATAAAATGGCGGCAATGATTCCGAAAGAAAGAAGAAGGGCTATTAAAGAACCTTTCAGGTTGGGATTCGGATACTTCTTGAAATAATATACCAATACGATGGCAGGGATGCAAAGTAAATTCAACAAGTGAACAGCGACGGAAAGTCCGATCAGATAAGCGATCAATATCAACCACCTGTCTGAATGAGGTTCATCAGCAACGCTCTCCCACTTCAGGATCAACCAAAAAACCAATGCAGTCATCAAAGAAGAAAAAGCGTAAACTTCCCCTTCTACGGCAGAAAACCAGAATGTATCTGAAAATGTGTAAGCCAGTGCGCCGATCAGACCCGATCCCATGATGGTAATCAATTGGCCTAGACTTACATTGCTTTCTTTGCTTATCTCTCCTGAAAGGATTAATTTCCGGGTCAGGTATGTGATTGTCCAGAATAAAAACAAAATAGTCAATCCGCTGAATATAGCCGACATGGAGTTTACCATTTTGGCCACAGAAGCCGGATCCGAAGCAAATTGGGTGAACAAGTTAGCTATGAGCATGAATATCGGGGCTCCGGGAGGGTGTCCTACTTCCAATTTATATGCTGAAGCAATAAATTCTCCGCAATCCCAAAAACTTGTGGTGGGTTCCATGGTCATCAGATATACTGAAGAAGCGATTGCAAACACAATCCATCCCAGTAAATTGTTCACTAACTTGTAATTTTTCATATTCCCGGATATATAAAATTTGTTTATTTCTACATTTAAAGTAGCTAAATGCGACGACAAAGATAAAAAACTTAATTAAAAATTCATACATTTGCACATTTTACGAAAGAGTAGTTAGGATGCGTTTGTGACTCTGTTTTTGAGCGGAAAACAATTAATCTTTTATAATTGCAATTTAAGAATTTAGAACTTGATTGAATTTTTATGAATCCTTTTTTAGTAATTTTATAATTGATTTCGAAATTTGATTTAGTGAGAGTAACTGGTTATTTGCCCGGAAACAAAGATACAAAATGCTAAAAATAAGGACAAGGAAGTAAGCTTGAAAAACATCAGTCTCAGTTCTTACAATTATTATTACAAATTTTAAAACTGTTTTATTAAGAATATAAATTTAATTCAAACTTGGATATGAATAATAAAAAAACATTTCCGATGCTGTGTCTTTTCATTTGGACATGTGTCGTTTCAAGTGTGGCGCAAATGCCATTCGGTTCTTTACTTCCTGTTGATCCGAAGGTAAAATATGGAAAGTTAGATAACGGACTAACTTATTACATACGGCACAATGAGTTACCCAAAGAAAGAGCAGAGTTTTTTATTGCTCAAAAAGTCGGTTCTGTTTTAGAACAGGACAATCAGGCAGGATTGGCGCATTTTCTTGAACACATGGCGTTCAACGGTTCCAAAAATTTACCGGATAAAATGATGATTAACTACCTGGAACAGATTGGCGTTAAATTCGGGGAGAATCTGAATGCTTATACTTCGTTCGATGAAACGGTATATAATATGTCTAATGTGCCGGTAACGAGAGATGGTATCATTGATACCTGTTTGTTGGTACTTCACGACTGGTCAGGTTTTATTTCGTTGAAAGGAGAAGAAATTGATAAAGAACGCGGCGTTATCCGTGAAGAGATGCGTAGCCGTTCCCATGCCAGCTTCAGACAGATTGAAAAACTACTTCCTCAAATTATGCCGGGAAGTCAATATGCCAAGAGGATGCCTATAGGAACAGCCGAAGTCATTGAAAATTTCAAACATCAGGAATTGATAGATTATTATCATAAATGGTATCGCCCTGATTTGCAGGGAATCGTAGTGGTCGGAGATATTGATGTAGACCAAGTCGAAGCCAAAATCAAATCTCTTTTTGCAGATATCAAAAAGCCTGTCAATCCGGCAGAGAGAATATGGTACCCTGTTCCTGATAATGATGAACCTATTGTCGGAATTGTTGGAGACAAGGAAGCTACATCTACCAATATCTCTATCTTTTTTAAACATGAACCGGTTCCTGATGAAGTGAAAGCCTCAGAGGCTGGACTTGTATTGAGCTTTTTCAAAGCTGCCGTTAGAGAGATGTTGAGTATGCGTTTCAAAGAAATCACACAGAAAGCTAATCCTCCTTTCTTGTCGGCTTACGGAGGAGATCGTGAATTTATCGTAGCTAAAACAAAGGATTGTTTAGAATTTGGGGCAACAGCAAAAGACGGCGAAGTGGAAAAGGCGCTGAAAGCTCTTACGATGGAAATAGAAAGGATAAATAGATTCGGATTTACCGCTTCCGAATTTGAAAGAGCCAAAACTGATATCCTGGAATATTATGAAATGGCATTTAAAGAAAAAGATAAACAAAAGAATTCAACTTATACACAGGAATATGTGACTCATTTCCTGGATGGAGGCGCAATTCCCGGAATCGAAATGGAATATGATATACTCAAACAAATTGCACCTTCTTTGACTGTGGATCAGATCAATTCTACCATTAAACATATAATAGGAGACAAGAATATTGCCATTGCACTGACTTATCCGGAGAAAGAAAATGTACAGCCTCCGACAAAGGAAGCGATCCTTACCTGGTTCAATGAAGCCCGGAAAACAGATGTTCAGGCTTATGAGGACAAAGTCTCCAGTGAGCCGTTGATGAAAATATTACCTAAAACAGGAAAGATCTTATCCACTAAAAAAGATGATAAATTTGATGCGACTGTATTCAAATTATCAAATGGAGTTCAGGTTGTTGTTAAACCAACCGCTTATAAAGACGATGAAATCTGTATGGGAGCTGTCAGTCCTGGAGGTAGCAGCCTTTTCCCGACGAAAGAAATGACAAACATCAAATTATATTCTTCTGTTACTACTTTGGGAGGTGTCGGAAACTTCAGTGTGGTCGATTTATCTAAGGTGTTGTCTGGAAAACGTGCTTATGCCGCTCCTACCATAGGTTTTGCAGTGGAAGGTTTTTCCGGAAATTCGTCGGTAAAGGATTTTGAAACTATGTTGCAGTTGGTATACCTGTATTTTACCTCTCCCCGCATGGATCAGGAAGCTTACGATTCGTTTGTAGGACGTGTGAAATCTCAACTCGAAAGCGCTGAAGTTGATCCCAATAATGCTTTGAGAGACACGATGACGACTGTCTTGTATCAGAATCCCGCCCGCTTTGCCCGTTTGAGACCGGCAGATTTGAATACCTTGAACTATCAGACTGTTATGAATTGGTACAAGGATCGTTATAAAGATGCCGGAGACTTCACTTTTATTTTTGTGGGAAATATCCATGCAGATACGATCAAGCCGCTTATCGAAACCTATTTGGGAGCTCTTCCGGCTACGGGGAGAAAAGAATCGTATAATAAAAATGTGAATATATCCATGAAGACTGGAACAGCTACTTCCGAATTCAAAAATATCGTTCAGAATCCGAAAGTAACTATTCTTGATGCTTTTGTAGGATCTATGGACTATTCCCTGGAAAATAATATCAAGATGAGTATGCTCACCCAGATACTGAACATTGTTTATACTGAAAAAGTCAGGGAAGATGAGGGTGGTACATATGGAGTAAGCGTTTCCGGAAATATTGGAGTTTATCCAAAAGTAAATACCTCGTTGCAAATATATTATGAAACAAATGAAGACGTAAAAGATAAGCTGAACCGGATTGTCTTCGAGGAACTTGATAATATGGCAAACAACGGACCTCGTATCGAAGATTTCAATAAAGTGAAAGAATTCATGATAAAGAAACAAAAAGAAAATAAACAGGAAAATAATTTCTGGTTACGTTCTATGTTAAATTTTTATGAAATGGGTTATGATGGCTGTACGAACTATGATACCGTATTGAATGCTGTAACTCCCGATGATATCAAAAAATTTGTAGGTAACATATTGAAACAAAACAATAAGAAGGTACTGATCATGAATGGTGTGAAAGCCGAATGATCAATAAAAAGAAGCCGTTTTTGGATTGGAGAAAACGGCTTCTTTTGTCTGTTTCAAAATAATTTACGAACTTTGCCGAAATTGTGGCGAAAATGTAATATTGGCTACTATATATAATATCAAAAATACATGGAGTTCAGCGCAAAACAAATTGCCGGTATCCTAAACGGTACGATTGAAGGAGATGAAGACGTAAAAGTCAGTAACTTCTCTAAAATAGAAGAAGGCTTGCCCGGAACGCTTACTTTTCTTGCAAATATGAAGTATGTAACTCATATTTATGAAACGAAAGCTTCTATTGTGCTGGTTAATAATGATTTTACTCCTGATAGGCCTCTTCCGTCAACCCTCACGCTGATTCGTGTTTCCAATGCATATGCCGCCCTTGCGGTTCTGCTGAATCTGGTGGAGCAAACAAAGGGCAAAAAACAAGGTGTTGAACCGATGTCTTTTATTTCTCCTACGGCACAATTTGATCCCGAAAAAATATACATGGGCGCTTTTGCTTATATTGGAGAGAATGTCAGATTGGGAGAGAACGTGTTGATATATCCCCATGCTTATGTCGGAGACAATGTGGAAATAGGAAACAATACGGTTATTTACTCAGGTGTCAAAATATATCAGGAATGTAAAATAGGAAAAGACTGTATTATTCATTCCGGAGCAGTCATCGGATCTGATGGTTTCGGATTCGCTCGTGAAGGAGATCAGTTTAAAAAAATACCTCAGTTGGGTAATGTTGTCATTGGAGACAATGTAGAAATAGGCGCGAATACCACCATTGATCGCGCCGTCATGAATTCTACGATAATACATTCGGGAGTGAAATTGGATAACCTGATTCAGATTGCTCATAATGTAGAAATCGGAGAGAATTCGGCAATGGCAGCGCAGACCGGTATTTCGGGTTCGACAAAAGTCGGTAGGGATTGTATGATTGGCGGACAGGTGGGACTGGGCGGTCATCTCAAAATAGGAGATAAAGTGAGTATTGGTGCGCAATCGGGAATTATCAGCAATATCGAAGACGGTCAATCGCTGATAGGAACTCCGGCTATTGAACTAAAGAAATATTTCAGGTCAAGCATCCTGTTTTCCAAATTACCGGAAATGTATAAGACGATCAATCAACTGCAAAAGGAATTGGAAGATCTGAAAAAAGAATTAAATAAATAAACAGTTTTTCATATAATGAGTAAGCAACACACATTAAAAGAAAGTTTTTCTTTAGAGGGAAAAGGGTTACATACCGGTTTAAGTATAAAAATAACGTTCAATCCCGCTCCTGAAAATCATGGATATAAAATAAAAAGAATAGATGTAGAAGGAGAACCTGTTATTGATGCATTAGCCGAAAATGTTTCCAGTACCCAAAGGGGAACTGTGCTTTCGAAGAATGGAGTGCAGGTGAGTACGGTGGAGCATGCTTTAGCTGCGCTTTATGCTTATGGGGTGGATAATTGCCTGATAGAGGTCAATGCACCTGAATTCCCTATCCTGGATGGAAGTGCAATTGTATATGTACATGAAATAGAAAGAGTCGGCTTGCAGGAGCAAGACACAGACCGAGATTTTTATATCGTTAAGAAACGTATTGAAGTAAAAGATGAAGAAACCGGTTCTTCCATCATTATTTTACCGGATGAGAAGTTCTGTGTAAATGCCTTGATTTCTTTTGAATCCACTTACCTGGATAACCAATATGCCGTTCTGGAAGATCTGAGAGATTTCAAAACAGAAATAGCATCTTGTCGTACTTTTGTTTTTGTCAGAGAAATAGAGCCTTTGTTGCAAAATAACCTGATCAAAGGAGGTGATCTGGACAATGCAATCGTTATTTACGAAAGACAAATCAGTCAGGAACGTTTTGACCAATTGGCCGATAAGATGGGTGTTCCTCACAAGGACGCCACTCAACTGGGTTATATCATGAATAACCCGTTGACTTCCCCAAACGAGCCTGCAAGACATAAATTGTTGGATGTGATTGGAGATATGGCTCTTATCGGAAAACCTATCAAAGGACGGATTATTGCCAATTGTCCGGGTCACAAAATCAATAATAAGTTTGCCAGGATAATACGTAAGGACATAAAGATGAATGAAATACAATCTCCTGTTTATGATCCGAATCTTGTTCCGCTGATGGATATCAATAAAATAAAATCATTACTTCCGCACCGGTATCCGTTTCTTCTGGTAGAAAAAATTATAGAGATTGGAAATAATTATATAGTAGGAGTCAAAAATGTATCGGTCAACGAACCATTTTTCCAGGGGCATTTCCCGGAGGAACCGGTTATGCCTGGAGTTTTGTTGGTGGAAGGGATGGCTCAGACCGGAGGTTTACTGGTGTTGAACGGGGTCGAAGAACCTCATCGTTACTCCACGTACTTCCTGAAAATAGATAATGTTAAGTTCCGGCAGAAAGTTGTTCCCGGGGATACTTTAATCCTTCGATTGGAGTTGCTTACGGAAATGCGCCGTGGGGTTGCTAATATGAAAGGTTATGTGTTTGTTGGAGAAAAGATTGTGTGCGAAGCCGAATTTATGGCGCAGATCATCAAAAATAAATAATTAATTAATAAAAATGAATAACTTCTCTAATGTTCATCCCGATGCGATTATCGGTGAGAATGTAACTATCAGCCCGTTTGTGACAATAGAAAAAAATGTTGTCATCGGAGACGGAACATATATTTATCCCAATGCTGTCATACTGGAGGGAGCACGTATTGGGAAAAATTGTCAGATTTTCCCGGGGGCGGTTGTTTCAGGTATTCCTCAGGATCTTAAGTTTGTAGGAGAAGAAACTTTATGTGTAGTCGGAGACAATACGACGATCAGAGAATGCGCTACTATAAATAGAGGTACGGTAGCCAAAGGACAAACCGTAGTCGGTAATAATTGTTTGTTGATGGCATATTCGCACATTGCCCATGATTGTATATTGAAAAATAATATCATAATCGGTAATGCGACGCAATTGGCGGGAGAAGTAGAAGTGGATGATTTTGCCATCCTGAGCGGAGGCGTTCTGGTGCATCAGTTTTCCCAGATAGGACGGCATGTGATGATTCAGGGAGGTTCCCGTTTGGGTAAAGATATTCCTCCGTATATCATTGCCGGACGTGATCCTATTTCTTTTTCCGGAACAAATATCGTTGGATTGCGGAGAAGAGGTTTTACAAATGAACAAATCAGTACGATACAGGAGATTTACAGGGCATTGTATCAATCGGGATTGAATAATTCGGATGCCGTAAAATATATTGAAGCTCAGATTGCAGACTCTCCTGAAAAGGAAATTATACTTTCATTTATTTATTCTTCCAAAAGAGGTATTGTCAGGGGATATCTGGAATAGTGAAAATTATACTATATATTTTGTTTTTGAATATTTATTTTTAGAGTTTAATACACTTATGATTTTTAAAGTTACATTGTTGTCGGATGAGGTTGATAGTTTTAAAAGAGTAATAACGATAGACTCTGAGTCAACTTTCCTGGATCTGCATCATGCAATCCTGGATGCTGTAGGATATACCAAAGATCAGCCGGCTTCTTTTTTTATCTGTGCCGATGATTGGGAAAAACTGACAGAAATTACCTTGATTGAAATGGATGTCAATTCAGAAGAAGACAGTTATATCATGGAAGAAACTCGTTTGAGTGAAGCCCTTGAAGATGAAAAACAAAAATTCATGTATGTTTTCGAGTATTTGACGGAAAGGGCGTTTTTCATGGAACTGAGTGAGATTATACCCGGAAAAAATCAAGATAAACCACTTTGTATTAAATCGGTGGGTAATCCTCCCGCTCAGGTATCCAATTTTGAAGAATTTGAACAAATGATATCTTCCGGCAAGAACGAACTTGGATTGGAAGAAGATTTCTACGGAGACAAGGAATTCGATATGGATGAACTTGATGAAGAAGGCTTCGAAGGTCTGGGTGGATACGGCAGTGAAAATCCTTATGATGATTCATATTAAATGTAACGCGAGCTTATTTATCCGAAGTACGTAAGCCTGCAGAGAGTTTCATCTGATCTTTTAAAATGATATACATATGAAATCACTTGTTGTTTTACTTGGACCAACAGGTGTAGGTAAAACTGAATTGAGTCTTGATCTGGCGGACAGACTCGGCTCTCCTGTCATATCATGTGATTCCCGGCAACTATACAAAGATCTGACTATCGGAACCGCCGCTCCGGATATTCTCCAACAGCAACGTATTCGACATTATTTCATCGGATCTCTGGAATTGACTGACTATTACAGCGCCAGCCAGTTTGAGTTTGATGTGATGATCTTGTTGAATGAGCTTTATCAAACGAAAGACTCTATCCTGATGACAGGAGGCTCAATGATGTATATCGACGCTGTCTGTAACGGTATAGACGATATTCCCACGATTGATGAAGAACTCCGGGCAAACTTGCTGGCATTGTTTGAACGGGAAGGCTTGGAACCGATCCGCAATCAGTTGAAACTCCTGGATCCTGTGTTCTACAACCAGGTAGATTTGAAAAATCACAAACGGGTGATTCATGCTCTGGAAGTTTGTTTGATGACCGGAAAACCTTATTCCTATTATCGCAGCGGCCTGAAAAAGAAACGTCCCTTTGAAATCTTCAAAATCGGATTGTTTCGGGAAAGGGAAGAATTATACGCCCGGATCAATCGCCGGGTAGATGAGATGATGATCGACGGATTGGAAGAAGAAGCCCGGAGCGTTTATCATCTGCGCCATTTGAATGCACTCAATACGGTTGGTTCTAAAGAGCTTTTCCTGTATTTTGACGGACTGTTTACGAGAGAAGAAGCCATTGAGAAAATCAAGCAGAACACCCGGATTTATTCCCGCAAACAAATGACCTGGTTCAAACGGGATCATTCAATCCATTGGTTTCATCCTGATCAGAAAGATGAAATATTTTCATTTCTTTCCATTTGATTATTTTGTTTTCATTTTTGCATACATTGCTCAAAAATAGTATTTTTGCACCTTGTTTTGTTTTGCAAAATTTTATAAAACCCTCAATAATTATTTCATTATGACAAAAGAGACTAAGGTCAGGGAATTAGGAACGGTATCCATTCGTTTTTCGGGAGATTCGGGAGATGGGATGCAGTTGGCCGGAAATATATTTTCTAATCTGTCTGCGGTATTGGGAAATGAAATCATTACTTTTCCCGATTATCCCGCAGAGATCCGAGCTCCTCACGGAACGTTGAGCGGCGTTTCCGGTTTTCAGGTGAACATAGGTTCAAAGAAGGTATATACTCCGGGTGACCGGACTGACGTCCTGGTCGCAATGAATCCCGCCGCACTGAAAGTGAATGCAAGATTCCTGAAATCAGACTCTGTTGTGATAATCGATTCGGATACCTTTTCCAAAAAAGATTTAGAAAAAGCTTTGTTTCAGACGGAAAATCCTTTTGAAGAATTGGGAATTCCGCACATACAGGTGGTTTCAGCTCCCATTGAAACCATGTGTAAAGCATGTCTGGAAAATATAGCGGATAATAAACAAGCGCTTCGAAGCCGGAATATTTTTGCGTTGGGATTGATTTGCTGGTTGTTCAATCGTCCCCTGGAAACAGCAAAACACATGCTGATCGAGAAATTTTCTAAAAAACCGAAAGTGTTGGAAGCCAATCTGATGGTGCTTGATGCAGGATTTAACTATGGAAGTAATATCCATGCGAGTGTTTCCACCTACAGGATAGAAACCGTTGACCTGGAAAAAGGTTTTTATACGGATGTCAACGGAAATAAAGCTACTGCTTACGGCTTGATTGCAGCTTCTGAAAAATCGGGATTACCTCTTTTCCTGGGTAGTTACCCAATTACTCCCGCTACGGATATCATGCAGGAATTGACATCGCTTAAGCAATTGGGCGTTAAAGTAGTACAGGCGGAAGATGAAATTGCCGGAATCTGTTCCGCAATCGGAGCTTCTTTTGCCGGAAATCTGGCGGCAACATCTACTTCCGGACCCGGATTGGCGCTGAAAGGTGAGGCGATTGGTTTGGCGGTGATGGCAGAATTACCTTTGGTAATCATAGACGTACAACGCTCCGGACCATCGACCGGTATGCCGACAAAAAGTGAACAAACGGATTTGATGCAGGCCCTGTATGGAAGAAACGGAGAAAGTCCTGCGGTTGTCCTGGCGGCTATTTCCCCAACAGACTGTTTTGATGCCGCTTATTGGGCGTCTAAACTGGCATTGGAACACATGACTCCTGTTATATTATTGACAGACGGATATATCGCCAATGGTTCTTCTGCCTGGAGAATCCCTGATCTGGAAACATATCCCGAAATAAAACCTCATTATGTCTCTAAAGAGATGACGGATTGGAAACCTTATCAAAGAGATCCCGAAACATTGGTCCGTTATTGGGCTATTCCCGGAATGGAAGGCTTTGCCCATCGTGTCGGAGGTCTGGAAAAAGATTCCAAAACGAGTGTTATCTCTACGGATCCGGATAATCATCAGTTGATGACAAACATTCGTCAGGAGAAAATAGATAAAATCGCTCGCGTTATTCCTCCCCAGGAAGTATTGGGAAATCTGGAATCGGCTGTCCTTGTCGTAGGATGGGGCGGTACTTACGGACATTTATATGAGGCCGTTGAAAAACTAAATGCGGAAGGAAAGAAAGTCGCCTTTTCTCACTTCAGGTTTATCAATCCACTGCCTGAGAATGCAGTAGAGATTCTTATCCGGTATGAAAAAGTGATTGTTGTCGAACAAAATAACGGGCAATTTGCAAATTACCTGAGAGGTCAGATCCATGGCTTCAATCCCTATCAGATCAACAGGGTGAAAGGACAGCCGTTTATTGTGGACAGATTGGTTGAAGAAATTGTTAAAATTATGGAGGATTAAAGACTATGACAACTCAAGATTTAAAATACAACCCTAAAGATTTTAAGAATGCTCAACTGGTACGCTGGTGTCCCGGATGCGGAGATTACGGAGTACTCAGTAATTTACATAAAGCCATGGCCGAACTAGGAATCGCTCCTGATAATACGGCAGTTATTTCCGGAATCGGATGCTCGTCCAGGTTGCCATATTATATGAATACTTACGGTTTTCATACGATACATGGTCGTGGAGCCGCTATTGCAACCGGTGTGAAAGTTGCTAATCCGGAACTTTCCGTTTGGTTGTCTACCGGTGACGGAGATTGCCTGGCGATCGGAGGAAATCATTTCATTCATGCGGTACGCCGGAATGTGGACATCAATATCATTTTGATGAACAACAAGATATACGGTTTGACCAAAGGTCAGTATTCTCCTACTTCTGACAGGGGGTTTGTCTCTAAGTCCTCTCCTTACGGAACCGTGGAAGATCCCTTTCGTCCTGCCGAGTTGACCATTGGAGCCAGAGGTCGTTTTTTTGCCCGTACTGTTGATGTGGATATGAAAAATACACCCGATATTTTTCTGGCTGCAGCCAAACACAAAGGAACTTCTGTAGTGGAAGTACTTCTGAACTGTGTTATTTTTAATGATGGGATATATGACAGTATCATCAGTCCCGAATTTCGGGCGGATAAAACCGTATACTTGCGTCATGGAGAGAAAATGATTTTCGGAGCGAATAAGGATAAAGGAATCGTCCTGGACGGATTTGAACTGAAAGTGGTAACGCTTGGTGAGGATGGCTATGAATTGAAAGATATTCTGACCCATGATATGCATACCGAAGATCCTACTCTACATCTTAAACTGGCTTTGATGGATGGAATTTCAATGCCGGTAGCCTTAGGTGTAATCAGGGATGTGGATGCGCCCGTGTATGATACTGAAGTGGAGAATCAAATAACAGAAGTAAAAACAAAAAAATCAGCTCGCACCTTAAAAGAATTCTTAATGCAGGGCGAAGTATGGGAGGTCAAATAGAAACTTTCAATTATTCTTATTCCAGGATCTGGAAGGTAGCCTATCCCATTTTTTTAACATTATTGGTCCAAAACCTGATTCAAGTGATCGGAACCGCTTTTCTTGGGCGTGTCGGAGAGGTTGAATTGGGAGCTTCGGCATTGGCGGGAGTCTATTATGTCGTCATTTTTATGTTGGCTTTTGGATTCAGTACTGGCTCTCAGATCCTTATCGGGCGAAGAAACGGAGAACGGGAATATGGTAAAATAGGAGAAATAGTACTCAATGGAATTATCTTTCTCCTGGCGATGGCTTTGTTTCTGTTTTTCATCACAAGAATGTTTTCTGAAACAATCCTTTCCGCCCTGTTCAACTCTCCCGAAGTGTTGACTGCAACATTGGATTTCCTGGACTTGCGTATTTATGGAATTTTCTTTGCCTCTGTTAATGTGATGTTCCGCGCTTTTTTTGTCGGGACGACCAATACCAAGATCTTATCGATCAATGCTTTGATCATGGCATTGGTGAACATTGTATTCGATTATCTGCTTATTTTCGGGAATTTCGGATTTCCCCGGATGGGTATTTCAGGAGCGGCATTGTCTGCCGTAATCTCGGAAATTTCTTCTGTCATCTTCTTTATCATTTATTTTTTTCGTTTTGTAGACCTGAAGAAATATGGTTTCAAAGGGTTTAGTTTCAAAGGGCTAGGTATTATCCGGCACATTCTGGATATTTCCTTGTCGCTGATGTTTCAGCATTTCCTTTCCCTGGCTTCCTGGTTCTTATTTTTTGTCGCGATAGAACATCTGGGTCAAAAGGAATTGGCGATTTCCAACATCATACGCAGTATCTATATGTTGTTCATGATTCCGATATTTGCGTTGGCGGCGACTACGAATACACTGGTCAGTAATACAATCGGTTTGGGTAAGAAGGATGAGGTGATGCCTTTAGTCTGGAAGATCTCTAAAATGGGAATCGCAATTTGTTTGCTTTGCTCTGTTTTTCTTTTCTTCTTCCCCAAACTGACGCTTTCAGTTTATACATCTGATTTGAATCTGATCAATTCATCTGTTCCTTCTTTGTATGTGATGCTGATTGTCTTGCCTTTTATTGCGGTGGCAAACATTGTTTTTAATGCGGTTTCCGGTACGGGAAATACCCGGACGGCTTTACTGTTGGAAATACTGACCTTGATCATCTATATATTTTATATCTGGTTAATGGTTATTCACTTCAGTTGTCCGTTGGAATACTGTTGGACTTGCGAGTATGTCTATGCGACTTTTATCTTCCTTTTCAGTTATATTTATATGAAAAAAGGAAATTGGAGGAAGAAAAAGATTTGAATGAATAGAAACTAGGTAGATAGGACAGGATAAACATCCCGGCTTATTTTGTCTGTGAGGACTGTATTATATCTTATCATTACTTTTTATCATCCAACGATAGCTCAACCAAGCGGTGAGGAAGTAAACGCCTGTTTCCATCCAAAGGAAAAAATATTCCTTGCTTACTTCATTCAGATTAGCACCCATTGTATTGATCCGGATATATCCTTGTATGCCATGAGTCGATGGAAACAAATAGCTGATTAATTTCCAAAATTCCGGAATATTGGTTTGGGGCCAGGAAGCTCCTGACAAGAATAACAACGGAAGTGTCGAAAACAACAACAAAAGGAAAGCACTTTCCATGTTCCGCATACAAACAGAAAGTGTCATTGCTAAAAAGATGCTTGACAATAAGAATGGCAACATGAACAAAGCCAAAGTTCCTCCGTTTCCTATATGGGGAAGATTGAATATCAAAGGAACAAATCCTAATACCCATACCGAAAAAACAATATACAACATAAAATAGCACAACGATTTACCTGCAATAATACGTATCGTTCCCTGAAATCGGTTTTTAATCGGTTTCCATTTCGAGACATTGCGTTCTTCCCAGTCAACTCCTGCTAACATATTAATTCCCAGCATCATTGTTTGATAAAGAATCAATATAAAAATTCCCGGTAACAAAAAACTAGAGAACCCACCTCCACTATTAAACAAAGGAACTCCAATGTAAGGAATCGGACTTACTGCCGCTTTTGCCTGTTGTGTCGTATTTCCTTTTGAAACTAAATTCTTATATTGTATTCGGGCTCCAAAATCTTTAGAAACAAAACTAACAGCAGTCATCATGGTTTTGTAATACACAAAACTGCTCATATCGAAGTAAGCCGATATTGAAGCCTGCTCTCCTCTGTTAATATCTCCTGTAAAATCCGAAGAAATCAATAATACACCATGCACCTTATGTTGATAAAATAAAGCCTTAGCTTCATCTAAACTATGACATTTGTGACTGATATTAACTTCCGGAGTAGCATCCAATTCCCGGATAAACTGACGACTCAATGAACTATGCGTATTATCCACTACCGCACCCGGAACTTTCCGCACTAC
>JAVBSK010000321.1:0-2620 GCA_031556755.1 Bacteroidales bacterium
TTGGTTTTAGCAGTTTGTATTTTTGTGTTGAACAGATATTTCAACAAACGAGATAAACTTAGTAATTAAAAAATAATATGGAAACTATTGCTGTTTGTAGTCCGGGATTGAGAAACAATACAATCTGTAAAAAGATGATAGAATTTGAACTTTGCGGAGAGAAAATTCCGGTAGCCCTGTTGGAAATAGATGCGCTACAAGATAGAAATATCTCTGAAGAAGAGGTTGTTGTGAAAATCAAAGCTTTTTCTTGTAATTACAGGGATAAATCCATTATGCTTCACTTTTATAAGAACTGTAAGAATAAAAGCGTTTCAGGTCGTTTATGTTATTATCCCTTTGGTTCTGAGTTTGTGGGAATCGTCATCCGGGTTGGAAATCATGTTACTTCTTTGCAAGCAGGGGATCGGGTCATACCGGATGGCACATATCCTGTGAGGGAGAGTGGTTTCCAGGGAGGACTTCCGACCAATTGTGCGTCACAGCGCATTCAGGTATTTCATCAGACTCAATTGACGAAGATTCCGGATGAATTGTCTGATGAAAAAGCGGCTGCATTTACAATTGCAGGACAGACCGTTTATAGTATGATCAGGAAATTACAATTAAAAGCCGGACAGAACATACTGGTAACAGCAGCGACATCGAATACTTCATTGGCTTCGATTATAGCCTTAAGCCGGTACAATGTTAATATTTATGCCTGCTCTTCATCTGATTTTTATCTGGAAAAGTTAAAGCAGATTGGAATTAAATATTTTTTTCAAACATCGTCATTAGAAAACGATGAGAAGATTCTTTTTCCTGTCGGTTTCGATGGATTTGATGCTGTAATAGACCCTTTTTATGATATTTATTTAGCTCATGTTTTAAAGTACATGAAATTCGGAGGAAAATATATTACATGTGGCCTTTATTTTCAAAATGAATTGTTTAAGGAGAAAGAACTCTTTCCCATGTCTCTGGAACAGATAATGTCTGCCAGTACAATAAAAAACATAAGTATAATTGGAAATTGTCTGGGGGAGAAAACAGATCTGGAGCATGCTATATCTGATTTTGTCGATGGAAAATTTGATATACCAATCGATTCAGTATGGAGAGATGGTGATTTTTTATCATTCCTTGAAAGAACTTTTCATATACGGAAAAGACTTGGAAAAATTGTGTATGTATACGAGTAATATAATTTTTAACATTGATTTTAATGAAAACACAATTCCTGATACCATTTAAACGATTCATATTTAGAACTCCGGTATTTCCAATATCGTCATTCGACAAAGAATTTGAAGATAATCAAAAGGCTGTTTTTGAAGAAGCTATCTACCTGGCTTCTCCTGAACTGTCGGAAGAAACGAAAAAGACAAACCTGAATGCCAGGGACAAACAAAAAATGGCTGAATCGCTATATAAATATAAGACAAGGAGTTGTATGAGGTGTACTCCTTTCGGAATATTTGCAGGATGTTCCACCGGAGAAATTCAAGAGCGTACGGAAATAGATATTGTTGAGATAAATGAATACCAGTCGTGCGCCAGGTTGGATATGGATTATTTGTGTCGATTGATTCTTCATATAGAAAGTTTACCAGTCGTTCAACAGCAAATCAAGTGGTTTCCGAACGAAACTATTTATGAGGTAGGAGGACGGTATCGCTATATAGAATATTATTATGTAGGAACTCAGCGAAAATATCGAATCAGTAGTTTCGATGATAGTTCCTATATGATTGAAATATTGAAATTGTCAAAAGGCGGTGTTTTTATAAACAGTTTGATTGAAATGTTGGAGAAAGATGATATCTCTTATGAAGAAGCTTATAATTTTATATGCCAGTTAATAAAGAATCAAATTCTGAAAAGTGAGTTGGAAATAGCTTTAACAGGAATGAATCCAATGGATTTGTTTATAAAAAAGATGAAAAAAATAAATGGCATTGATGATTGGCGTGAAAGTATAATTAAGATTCATCGGATTCTGGAATCAATAACCGGTATTTCCAAAGACAATATCAGTCAATATGAAACAATCATTGATATTGTAAAGCAATTGAGTATCCCTTTTAATCCAAAATATTTATTTCAGGTAGATTTACTTATACCGGCAAAAATTGCAACGGTATCAAAAACAATACCGGATGAAATTTTAAAAACAATTAATTTTCTTTTGAGTGTTAATACACAATTTTACAATAATAATCTGATCCAGTTTCAAGATGCCTTTTATGCAAGGTATGAATCTCAGGAAATACCGTTATTGCAAGCTTTGGATATTGAAATTGGAATTGGTTATCCGGTTAATCGTAAGGATGTGGAAACCAATGACTTATTTCAGGGTGTTTATTTTCAGGACTCAACCCCGGCATATAACTATACCGTAAATTCTTTTCAGGATGTTTTATTACGTGAAATTGTCAATGCTTTCAATACGGGAAAGACCGGAATAAATCTGGAAAATATTGATTTGATTAAAAAAATCACTAGTGTCCCATTAAAATTGGGACGTTATTAAAAATCAAATAAACTTGGTCCATTGGGTCCAAATCGTTCTTTGTCATTTTGAAATTTAGTTTTGTCAAAGAGGTCTCGAAGATGCGTTTTATCGGTCAACGAGATG
>JAVBSK010000408.1:0-3836 GCA_031556755.1 Bacteroidales bacterium
TTGGTTTGAATATAAATATGTAGTTCCCAAAGGATTCAACCGCTTTTTGGGAAAAATCGCCGAGATGAGCGACCTGGGCGTCGAAATCCATTTTTTCATTGGCAATCACGATATATGGACTTTCGATTATTTATCCAGAGAAGCAGGCGTAATCATCCACAAAGAACATTATATTGTTGAAATAGAAGGAAAGAAGTTTTTTCTCGCTCACGGGGACGGACTGGGGGATAACTCCAAGTCATTCAAATTCATCAGATCTATATTCCACAATCCGGTCTGTCAAAAACTGTTTGCATCCATTCATCCGCGTTGGGGAATGGCTTTGGCGCACACCTGGTCCAGACAAAGCCGGAAATCAGGTATGGAAAAAGACACGGAATACCTCGGAGAAAACAAAGAACACCTGGTCTTATTCTCCAAAAAATACATCCAGAATGACAATACGATTGATTATTTCATCTTCGGTCACAGGCATATTCTATTGGATTTGATGATCTCAAAGAAAAGCAGGGTGCTGATTATAGGAGATTGGTTACAACATTATTCCTTTGCCGTCTTCGATGGAAAAGAATTGATACTGGATCACTTCTCCGGTTGATTTTTCAGACAGAAAACCAAACTACCAGATGGATTTATTTTAAAATCACTACATGTAGTGATTGATGAAACCACAAAATGAACGTTCCTTTGCGCCGGATTTAAATTGTAAAAAAAGAATGAAAAAAAGAGCATCAATCTTATCTCTGCTGTTGGCGGTGATTTTAGGTCAAGCCTCAGGTATAGAAAAAATCAATCCGGAACTGAACGACACTTTAAAGTCATATCTGCATGAAGTTGTCATCGTTTCCTCAAACAAAGAAACCAACGACTTAAAAACCATACCAGGTTCTGTATCAACACTTTCTCCCGCCCAGATAGACGGAATGAAAATCAATTCCATCAAAGGACTCAGTATGATCATCCCGAATTTTTTCATCCCCGATTATGGCTCCAGACTATCTACCCCTGTATACATCAGAGGATTAGGAAACCGTTCTACAGGACAATCCATCGGTCTTTATGTAGATAATATGCCTTATCTGGATAAAACGACTTTTGATTTTGACTTTACTGACATCCAACGAATTGAAGTACTTCGCGGTCCGCAGGGAACCCTCTACGGACGTAACGCTATGGGTGGAATCGTGAATATCTTCACACATTCTCCGTTGGATTACAACCAGACAAAAATCATGTTAAGCTCAGGAAACTACGGGCTGATGCAGGGCAAAGCAACGATTTCACACAGACTTGATGACAAAACCGGACTGTCGGTCGGAGGATATTATGACAGCAATGACGGCTTTGTAACCAACCAGCACACAGGAAAAAAAGCCGATGCTTTGAATGCCGCCGGAGGTCGTTTCCGCCTGGATTGGCAACCCTCAGACAAACTGAAATTCCAATATATTTTCAATTATGATTATTCCGACCAGGGCGCTTTTCCGTACGGGGAATACAAAGATGGAAATATTTCAGATCCGAATTACAATGACCCAGGAAGTTATCGCAGGGAAATTATCGATAATGCACTAAATATCTCTTTCAAAAACAAGAACTTCATTCTTAACTCATCGACAAGTTACCAGTATTTCGATGATAATATGAAAATGGATACCGATTTTTCCCCGGCAAGTTTTTTCTCTCTCAATCAGAAACAAAAACAAAACGCCCTGACCGAAGAAATCACTATCAAATCGAACCATAATCGCAATTACCAATGGTCATTCGGAACAATGGGTTTCTACGACGATCTGAAGGTATCCGCGCCGACAACATTCGGACAAAACGGAGTGAAGAGCATCCTTGAACCGATGATCAACATCGGCAGTAAAATCAACCCAAACGCCCCGGTATTTGAAATCACAACTCCGACCGTTGTGGTTCCCGGCGATTTCGGTACACCATCCTGCGGTGTTTCCTTATTCCATCAATCGACTTACAACAACTTATTCACTAAAGGATTATCCGTTACAGCAGGTATCCGAGCCGATTATGAGAAAGTCAAATTAGACTATAACAGTTCCATGCAGATAAATACTCTCATGTCATTTCCATCTAAACCCTTTATTCCGGCGACACCCACAGTACTTGGTGACACTTTGCAGGGAAGCGTATCCACAGACTATTTCAATATTTTACCCAAATTCGCTTTGAAATATGATTTGGGAAATAATAAATATGTATATCTCTCCGCTGCAAACGGATATAAATCGGGAGGATACAATATAAATATGTTCCAGGATCTCACGCAAAACGCTTTCAGAAGTAAATATGACGGAACTTATCATAATGATATCTCCGTACAGGATGCCGCCTATTACAAACCTGAATACAGTTGGAACTACGAACTGGGATTCAAAGGAGAACTGATCAAAGATTTCCTTTACGCTGAAGTCGCAGGTTATTATATCGACATCAGAGACATACAGTTGACTCAATTTGTCCAATCCGGACAAGGCCGCTTCCTGACCAACGCCGAAAAAGGAGCCAGCTATGGAGCCGAAATCGCACTGACCGCTCACTTATTTGACGGATTCAGCTTGTCGGTAAATTATGGATATACACATGCAACTTTCAAGCAGTATCAACCCAATGATTCGACCGATTATTCCGGAAAATTTATTCCCTATGCTCCCCAAAACACCTTCTCCGCCAATGCCATTTACAGTAAAAACTTCCGTAACAGACTGATTGACAATATAAATATTCAGGCATCATACAATGGAGCGGGAAAGATCTACTGGACGGAACAAAACGATACATTCCAGGACTTCTATGGTCTGTTGAATACGAAAGTAAGTGTCAACAGGGGATTTCTCGGTCTTTCTTTCTGGATGAAAAATATCCTGAACGAAGAATACGCCGCTTTTTACTTCGAATCAATGAACAGGGAACTGGCACAGAAGGGAAAACCTATGCAATGGGGAATCGACATTAATTTCAAATTCTGAACAACAGAAAAGAACTCCGCTAAAACGGCTAAGCCTGCAGCGCTAAATATTTTCTATGGAAATTCAAGACCTCCGGTCTATTACTATATCGAATTCACGTTATTTCACCAAGGAGACATGGAAAAGATAGAAAAATAAAAACTCCATGACCTCTGTGTCTCCGTGGTAAAAAGGCGAGATGAGTTCAGATTTAAAATTTTAGAAACCCTTTTTTTGTTTGTCTCAAAAAAAATTCATATTTTTGGAAGTTATCTGACAGGATGTATTTAAAGTCATCTGGTAGGCCATGAATCACACTGCGTTCGTATATGCTGACTTTTCTCATGAAATATCCTCCCGATAATCATTAATTAATATTCCACATTCATAAAAAACCAATTGAGGCATAAGAATATGAGTTATTTGAATTTTGACAAAACATTGATGATAAACCTCGAAGAATCACTCAAACGCGAGGTTTTAAGGACAAACAGGATCGGAGCATACCATTGCACAACGGTTGTGGATTGTAATACCAGAAAATATCATGGTTTGCTTGTTATGCCTGTTCCCAACCTGGACAACGACAACCACGTAATATTATCTTCCTTAGATGAAACCGTCATTCAGCACGGCGCCGAATTCAATCTCGGACTACATCAATATGAAGGCAATCATTTCAGCCCCAATGGACATAAATACATCCGGGAATTCGAATGTGAATCCGTCCCCAAAAAATTATACCGGGTGGGAGGAGTTATACTCTCTAAAGAACAAGTATTTACAACATTCGAAAACAGATCGTTGACAAAATATACCTTATTGGAAGCGCACTCTCCTACTACACTGAGGTTCAGTCCTTTC
>JAVBSK010000038.1:0-2549 GCA_031556755.1 Bacteroidales bacterium
ATTTCAATTGCTTTTTATTGGCGCTACAGGGAAAGATTTCCCCTGTTTTATTGCTTCTATCGCTTTCACTATCATCGGATCATTTTCAAGGAATACTGGATAAAAACCATCGTCTCCGAATTGATTCCTGATGATACATGCTTGCGTCAATTTCTCGATTTGTTTACCTGATATATTGATCAATACCGGACGACGGCGAATACCATTAGATTCTGCAAAAGATACAACTCCCTCCAACAAAGGTTGTTTTTTAAGATATGCCAACATGGAATGGTAATCTTTTAACTTGGAAAGATTGTTTCTGTTTTGATCCGAATATTGAAATGCAAAATCATGTATGATTCTATGATTGATCAATGTGCTGTAATAGGAGGTTACTTCCGAAGTATCTATCGGGACAAAAATATCGGGCATAATACCTCCTCCTCCATATACAGTTCTTCCCAGACGGGTCAGGTATTCAGGCCCGTTGAATTTGATACTATCAGCGGAGACCAATTCGCCGTGCGTGTAACGGTTCACTAAATCCATTTCATATTGGTCGGATTTACCCAATTCATATTCCTTCTGGATACATCTTCCCGAAGGAGTATAATAACGGGCGATAGTCAACCGGAGGGCGGATTTATCCGATAAAGGAATCTGGTTTTGAACCAAGCCTTTGGCAAAAGAACGACGACCGACTATCAATCCCCTGTCGCTATCCTGAATGGCTCCCGCAATAATTTCACTGGCTGACGCGGAAAATTCATCCATCAGAATCACAACCGGATTGTCCTGGCAAGTTCCTGTACCATTGGCGACGATGTCATTGCGTGAAAATGCTTTACCTTCCGCATACACAATCAATTGTCCCTGAGGTAAGAATTCGTTTACAATGTTTACGGCAGTTTCCATCGGGCCACCAGGATTTCCCCGCAGGTCGACAATGAAAGAAGTACAATTTTCTTTCAATAATTTAGACATGGCTATAATAAACTCATTATAAGTCGTCTTGCCAAATTTGTTTATTTTTATAAATCCTATTCCTTTCTGAACTGAATAGGCTACATCTATCGTATTTACGGGTACATCTCCTCTTATGATTTCAAAATTTTGCAATCCTTCGTTCAGAAACCGTTTAATTCCGAGTGTTACCGAAGTCCCTTTTTTACCCCGTAAAGTCTTCATTACTTTATCGTTGTCAATTTCTTGTCCGACAAATAAAGAATCATTGATAGTAACAATGCGATCCCCAGGCAATAAACCTACTTTTTCAGAAGGTCCGCCGGCTATCACATTTGCAACCACGACAGTATCCTTTGATATCCAAAACTGAACGCCAATTCCGCTGAAATGCCCCTCGATATCATCATTCACAACTTGCAGTTCTTCTGCCGGAATATATACGGAATGAGGATCCAGTTCTCCTATGATTTTAGGAATGACACTCTCAACCATGTTATTCATATCTACAGAATCCACATACTCGTTTTCAATGATATCCAGTATCAGATCTATTTTATTCCCAGAGGATACAAAAAGTTTACGTCCCAAGGGCTTACTTGAAAAATAATTTCCAACTACAAATCCTATAATCAAGGTGAATACTATTAACATAGGTAACCACCAGAATGATTTTTTTGAACCCATTTTCGATTTTTATAAATTGATATTTTCTATATAAACAACTTCAATATTGGCTCTTTCCAACAGTTTGATTCCTTCGTCCAATCTGTATTTTTCAGAATATACTACTCTTTTTATACCTGACTGAATGATTAATTTGGCGCATTCGATGCAGGGAGATGCTGTGACGTACAAAGTTGCATCCATACTACTGTTACTTGAGCGAGCTATTTTTGTAATGGCATTTGCTTCTGCATGAAGAACATAAGGTTTAGTTATATTGTTTTCATCTTCACATATATTTTCAAATCCAGAAGGAGTGCCATTGTATCCATCGGAAATAATCATTTTTTCTTTGACAATCAATGCTCCTACCTGTCTTCTTTGACAATACGAGTTTTCCGCCCAAATACTGGCCATCCGCAGATAACGCTTGTCTAATAAAAACTGCTTTTCTTGTTTTTTCACCCTGTAAAAATTTGCGCAAAGGTAATGATTTTAATCGAAACTCAGGTATACTAAAACATCTCCTTTTTGATGTAATTCGATTTTAAAATAATTACCTTCCGAAACATTCAAAGTCCCTTGCCAGAGAGCAGCAAGGGCTTGTTTCTTAATAGAATATTTCAATCCGTCGAAAGATAATTCCAATTGTGAATCCATTGAGAAAACCGAAACCTTTGGTACACAAAAAGACTCGAATGTAGTTGTCTCCGAAATAGGGATGAAAATACCGTAATCCGAAATCATAACAATATTTTCCATCTGCTTCCGATAACCGCACAAAAGGGAAATATTTCCCAACGTATGATCTTCACGAAGCCCCGTTGCACCTAATATCGCGATTTCCGTCCAGTTGTTAGACCTGCAAAAATGAAAAGCCTTTGTCAGATCATTTGTTTCTTGCTCGGGAGAATAAATGCTTTGACTGATGTATTTTT
>JAVBSK010000202.1:0-4494 GCA_031556755.1 Bacteroidales bacterium
AGCCAGATTTTGTTCTTTCTGTTTTCCTTCTTCTGCAAGAAAGGATGTCCTTTTTTCTTTGAAAGATTGAAATAATGCTTTAAATTTTTCTTCTGTTTCGTCAATTTCCGCTTTGAATTCCTCTTCCTGCCTCCCACTGGAAATGAACGTTTGTTTTTCCACTTCCACTTGCATTTTTCTTAACTTATAAAAAGATTGTTTCAGGGCATCTACTTCGTTACGTATGGTATCATTGAAAGGTAATTCCAATAACTCTTCCATTCTTTCTACAATCTGTTCTTTGGATAGTTTTTCGGAGTGATCTGCAGACTCTTTCATTTCCGTTTGGGGAATGTCATCTTTTGTTGTAGCTATATTATTGTCATCTACAATATTGTCCTGGATTGCTTCAGCAACAATGTTTGTTTCCTGGTTCACTTCTGTCGTGATTTCATCTTGTTGAGACGAAATAGCATTGTTTTCCTCAAGAGCGTTTTCAGATCCGACTTGTTTTGGATAGAGAGAGTCATTCATAGCAATTCTAATTTTTATCGAATAATAATATTATCGATCATTGTTTTAATTTGAACCACAAATTAAGGAAAAAAAATTCAATTTATGATTGGTTTTTTCTGTTTTTTTGAAATTTGCAGTACTTTTGAAGTCTCATTTATATATTTTTATGCTTATTTCAATTATTGTAGGTGTAGGGAGAAACAACGAAATAGGTTGCAATAACGATTTGTTGTGGAAACTTCCTGCTGACATGAAACATTTTAAAGAGATTACGACCGGACATTCCATCGTGATGGGAAGGAAAACTTTTGAATCTTTACCGAAAGGAGCATTACCCAATCGGGTAAATATTGTTTTGTCTCGAAATAAAGCTGTTTCGTTCAATAATTGTCTCGTTTTTTCTTCGATTGAAGAAGTTGTTGGTAGTCAGCGTGATACGGAGGAGTTGTTTATTATAGGAGGTAGCGAGGTATACAAACAAACTATTTCTTTGGCAGATAAGTTGTACCTGACCAGGGTGGATGCCGAATTTGATAATGCAGATACCTTTTTCCCGGAAATAGATTATTCGGAATGGAAAGAAATAAGCCGGGAAGAACATTTTTCAGATGAAAACAATCCATATAATTATACTTTTCTGGAATTAGAAAGAAAAAATTATTCAACAGATTAGTCTCGGGAAATTCTCTTAAAAATTCTGAACTTAATATAGTATGTCGATAACTTATTATTCCGATGACATTAAATTTCCTTCAATCAAACGCAGGGAAATTTCAACATGGATTAAATCGGTTGCAGCTTTTCATGACCGAAAAATCGGGGAAATTTCTTATATTTTTTGTTCAGATGAAAAAATTCTGGAAATTAATAAGCAGTATTTAAATCATGATTATTATACGGATATAATCACGTTTGATTATTCGGAAGAAAATATGATTTCGGGAGACCTATTTATCTCTCTTGAAACAGTCCGTTCAAATGCTGAGAGATTTGGTACGAAATATGAAGAAGAACTATATCGTGTGATTATTCATGGTATTTTGCATCTTTGTGGATTTAAAGATAAATCTGCTAAGGACGAAAAATTAATGAGAGAAAAAGAAAATGAAGCATTAAAGAAATTGAAAATGGAGTGTTTTTTTTTGAGATAAATTGCATTCTTTTAATTCTCAATTGTTATTATGAAATTCAATTATGATGTAATTGTTGTCGGTGCTGGTCATGCTGGATGTGAAGCCGCTGCTGCTGCTGCAAACCTGGGGTCTCAGACCTTACTGATCACGATGGACATGAATAAAATAGCCCAGATGAGCTGTAATCCCGCCATAGGTGGAATTGCTAAAGGTCAGATTGTTAGGGAAATAGATGCTTTAGGCGGCCAAATGGGAATTGTTACGGACAAAACGGCGATTCAATTTCGCATGTTGAATCGTTCCAAGGGACCTGCAATGTGGAGTCCCCGGGCGCAAAGCGACCGTGTTCGTTTTATCGAGACTTGGAGGCAAACGATAGATAAGACTCCTAATTTGCATGTTTGGCAAGATACCGTATTTAATGTTTTGATTGAGGATGGCGCTGTCTGTGGCGTTAAAACAATGCTTGGGGTAGAATTTAAAGCTAAAACTGTGGTTCTTACCGTTGGGACGTTCCTGAATGGCTTGTTGCATATTGGAAAAACCCAATTGCAGGGAGGCCGTATTTCAGATCCTGCGTCCTATGGCTTAACGGAACAGTTGGTTGAGCTGGGATTTGTTTCCGATCGTATGAAAACGGGAACTCCTGTCAGGATTGACGGACGCAGTATTGATTTTTCTCTTACAGAAGAACAGAAAGGAGAAAATGATTTTCATAAGTTTTCTTATTTGGATAATTCTTTCAGGCCTCTGAAACAATTAAGTTGTTGGACTTTGTATACGAATGATTTGTGTCATAGCGTTTTAAGAGATGGATTGTCTGACTCTCCTCTCTACAATGGACAAATTCGGAGCATAGGTCCTCGTTATTGTCCGAGTATTGAAACGAAGATCGTTACGTTTGCCGATAAAACGCAACATCAATTGTTTTTGGAGCCTGAAGGGGAAAATACACAGGAATATTATCTGAATGGATTTTCATCTTCTCTCCCACTCCACGTTCAGTTAGAAGCTTTGAAAAAGATACCTGCATTCAGAAATGTTCAGATCTATCGTCCAGGATATGCCATTGAGTATGATTTTTTTGATCCGACTCAACTGAAACATACACTGGAGACAAAGTTAATCCGTAACTTATTTTTTGCCGGTCAAATCAATGGAACTACCGGATATGAGGAGGCCGGAGCCCAAGGCCTTATTGCGGGCATTAATGCTCACATCAATGTTTTCGGAGGAAACTCTTTTACGCTTGGTCGAGATGAAGCATATATTGGGGTATTGATTGATGATTTGGTTACAAAAGGAGTCGATGAGCCCTATCGAATGTTCACTTCCAGGGCAGAGTATAGAATCTTACTTCGTCAGGATGATGCAGATATGCGACTCACAGAAAAATCGCATCATTTGGGGTTGGCTAAAGAGAATCGCTATCTTTTATTAGTGGAAAAGAAAGATCAGATTGAACGTATTGTTGATTTTGCTAAAAAATATTCGATTAAAGCAGAATATATCAACGATAAGCTTGAAAGTTATGGTACAGCGCCTCTTCGTCGTGGTGTGAAATTGATTGACTTGATTTTGCGTCCACAATTGAATCTTGAAAATATTTCGGAGATGGTCCCTGTTTTTAAAGAAGAATTAGATAAGATTCCCGGAAGAAAAGAAGAAATTATTGAGGCTGCTGAGATCTCTATGAAATATGAAGGTTATATTGAACGAGAGAAAACGATTGCCGATAAAATCAGAAGATTAGAAAACATAAAGATAAAAGATAGATTCGATTATAATTCGATTCAATCTTTGTCTACGGAAGCGAAGCAAAAGTTGTCAAAAATAGCTCCGGAAACAATTGCGCAAGCGAGAAGAATTCCGGGGATTTCTCCAAGCGATATCAATGTATTGCTCGTATTATTAGGGAGATAGATTGAAATTGTTCCACGTGGAACAATTTGTCATTTTTTTTGAAATCTTACTAAAAATAATGTTTCTTTATTTTTATTTTTTTTTCTGAAAAATTCGTATTAGAAAATGAAATCTTCTACTCTTCTACTCTTTCTGTAAAATATAAGGTGTCGAGTCCGAAATTTGTCTCTCTTGGGAAATGGGATGGGTTGGCGAAAAAGTTGAGGAGATCCTTAGGATTTTGAATCTGAGAGAATAATGATTGTCTCGATTCTCGGTGTTTTTGGTTCCTGTGTAATTGAATTTGAAAACGTAGATAATTTAATTATAATAATTATGCATATTGAGAAATTAAAACGATCCATTCGGAATGTTCCCGATTTTCCCAGAAAGGGAATTCAATTCAAAGATGTTACTACTCTTTTTAAAGATCCGGAGTGTCTGCATTTACTGTCAGATGATTTTTATGAATTGTACAAAGATAAAGGAATAACCAAAGTAATAGGTATAGAATCACGAGGCTTTATCATGGGGCCGATTTTAGCCACCCGGTTAAATGTTGGCTTTGTTCCTATTCGTAAACAAGGAAAGCTTCCGGCAGATGTATATGAGGAAAAATATGAAAAAGAATATGGATTTGATGTTATTCAAATCCATAAGGATTCTTTGATGGAGAATGATGTTGTCGTTTTGCATGATGATTTATTAGCTACAGGAGGTACTATGCTTGCAGCCTGTCGTTTATTGAAACATTTCAAAGTCAAAAAAATTTATGTCAATTTTATAATTGAGTTGGAAGGTCTTAAAGCCCGTGATTTATTTGATCTTGATATTGAAATAAAATCATTGGTGAAATACCCTATATAATAAAAAATGGAAGATGTGCTTAAAGATTTTGACCTGAATAAAGATTTGGGAGAGGTGGTGAGAAATCTTCCTGAATCTCCTGGATGTTATTTGTATT
>JAVBSK010000029.1:0-4154 GCA_031556755.1 Bacteroidales bacterium
ATGATATTTGAAGAATGGAATAAGAATCATTCTGTAGTTATATCGGAAGTGAAAAATACCTATCATCTGATAGATTATTGGTTGAACCGTCCTCAACACCTGGCCTATTATTCCTCTGCTTTTACAAAAAGTCTGTTTGCTCATCCTTGCGATAAGTTCGAACGGGTTGTGAGATCCGATAAGAAAGTAGTATTGAAAATATTGGCTCCACATATAGAGAAAAATTACACGCTGGCGTTGACAGGTAATCAGGATGAGTTAGGAAATTGGGATATCAGTAAAGCTTTGCCGTTGAGTTGCGATTTATATCCACAATGGTCGATTGAACTGGATGCAGGTAAATTGAGCTATCCGATTGAATACAAATTCATTGTGATTGATGCTAAAAATAAATCCCTTGTTCGCTGGGAACCTGGAGAAAACAGGATATTGAATCTTCCTTTACTGAAAGAGCATGAAACGGCACTTGTGTCCGGCCTACAGTTCAGGGAGGTAACTGCTGATTTCAAATGTGCAGGCCTGGTGATTCCTGTTTTTTCACTCAGAACATCTAAAAGTTTTGGTATAGGAGATTTTTCCGATCTGAAAGATATGATCGGATGGGCGAAACTGACATCTCAAAAAATTATTCAGGTTCTACCGATCAACGATACTACCATGACGCATACATGGATGGATTCCTATCCCTACAACGCGATTTCTATTTATGCCTTGCATCCTTTGTATCTGAGTTTGCAAAAGATGGGAATGCTGAAATCAACAGAAAAGGCGGATTATTATCTCCAGAAACAAAAGGAACTGAACGCTCTGGAATTGATGGACTATGAAGCGGTGGATCATATCAAATGGGCGTTTTTCCATGAAATATTCGAACAGGATGGAAAAAATACTTTACTTTCGGATAGCTATCTTTCCTTTTTTGAGAAAAATAAAGAATGGTTGATTCCTTATGCCGCATATTCCTATTTGAGAGATCAATATCAAACTTCAGATTTTACCCAATGGAAAGAATATGCTCAATATGACAAGGTGGAAATTGAAAAACTAACGGATGAACATGCGGAACACTATTCTAAAATAGCGATTTATTATTTCCTGCAATATCATTTGGATAAACAACTCAGGGAAGTGAGAGACCATGCTTATGCGAATGAGATCGTATTAAAAGGAGATATTCCGATCGGAGTGAGTAAATCGAGTATCGAAGCTTGGACGGAACCTCAATATTTCAATATGCACGATCATGCCGGAGCTCCTCCTGATGATTTTTCCGTTTTTGGACAAAACTGGGGTTTCCCGACCTACAACTGGGAGGTGATAGAAAATGATGATTATTCCTGGTGGAAGAAACGCTTCCGTAAAATGTCGGATTCTATTGATGCCTACCGGATAGATCATATACTTGGTTTCTTCCGTATCTGGGAAATACCGGAAAAATATGTACAGGGATTATGTGGCGTTTTTAATCCGTCTCGCCCGTTGACTGTCGAAGAAATGGAAGAGGCTGGTTTGCCTTTCAATAAAGAGCGTTTTACGACTCCTCATATCAATGAATGTTATTTGCCGGAATTGTTCGGAGAAAATACATCGGAAGTTTGCGACGTTTATTTACAACGCTCTTCTTCCCGTCATTTTGTATTGAAAGAAAGATTCGATACCCAAATCAAAATCAAACAATATTTTGAAGGAAAGACCGATGACAAGAGTTTACAGATAAAAAACGGGCTTTATATCATTGCAAACGAAGTATTGTTTATTCCGTCAGAAAAGGAATCAGGGTACCATCCACGGATTTCCGCCGGTAATTCATATATATACAGGGAATTGAGTAAGTCTGATAAATATGCTTTTGATTATTTATATTGGAATTATTTTTACCAACGGCACAATGAATTTTGGAAAGAACAAGGTTACAAACATTTACATCCTTTGATTTCATGTACGGATATGTTGGTTTGCGGAGAAGACCTTGGAATGATTCCTCAATCTGTCCCGGAAATAATGAACCGTTTGCAGATTCTGAGTCTGGAGATAGAGCGTATGCCTAAAGAATCTCTTGTCGAATTTGCAGATCTGCAACATCTGCCGTATTATTCTGTGGCTACCACTTCCACTCATGATATGTCTACAATCAGAGGTTGGTGGAAAGAAGACAGAAACAGGACCCAACGTTACTTCAACCGGATTCTGAAACATTTTGGTCACGCTCCGTTTGATTGTACGCCTGAACTATGCAAACAAATTGTCTTCAATCACCTGAACGCTCCTTCTATGCTGGTTATCTTGCCTTTGCAAGACTGGTTGTCGATAGACGGAAGCGTTCGGAAATATGATTGCGATTCGGAACGTATCAATGTCCCTGCCAATCCGCGCCATTACTGGCGATACCGTATGCATCTCAATGTGGAAGATTTGCTCTCTAATAAAGAACTGACGAGAAAAATAAAAGATCTGATAGAAGAATCGGGGAGGAGGTGAGACCTAAACTCTCCGGATAAAAGAAATCAGTAATTCAACCACCTTTTAAATTCTCCTGATTTCTCCCGACTCACAATGATTTGTTCTTTGAAAGGAGGAATGATGTGGACGACAATTTTATTTTGAAAATAAGGTTCTATACGTTGTATGGCATTGACATTGACAATGGTCTGTCGGTTGGTGCGAAAGAATAAGTCGGGATTTAGTTGTTCTATCAGTTTATCTAAACACAAATCAATGATATACCCTTTGTTTTGTTTGGTAACGGCAAAGGTTATTTTGTTTTCACTGTAAAAGTAGGCAATCTCATCTACTTGTAAGGTGAAAAATTTATCTCCGCCGGAAATCAGAAAGCGTGTACGAAAAGATTTTTCAGGATTGATAAAGTGTCGTATCAGCTCTTGTAGCTTTTCTTGTTGGGTACAGTTACTTCCTATTTGAGGAGATATACTTTCAAACTTTTTAATCGCTTCTATCAGACGCTCCCTGTGAATAGGCTTGAGTAGATAATCAATACTGTTTACAGAGAATGCTTTAAGTGCATACTCGTCGTAAGCAGTTGTAAATATAATCATGCTGGACGGATTCGCCTGTTCTATAAACTCAAAGGAGTTTCCATCTGTTAGGTGAATATCCAGAAACAAGATGTCAGGATGGGAATTTTGATTAAACCATTCCACTGATTCCTCAATATTACCCGGCAATGTAAGAATATTCCACTCAGGACGGAGTTCATTCAGCATCTTTCCCAATAAACGGGCGGCGGGCAGTTCGTCCTCGATGATAGCAGCAGTAAATTTATTCATAGCAAGGGAACTTTAACAGTGAAACATTGATTCTCATTTTTTATATCGATTTCTTTTTCGCACAATAATCGATAACGTTCGGACAGGTTTTTCAGTCCTTTTCCGGAAGGAATTAAAACTTTCTTAGTTCGGGTTGTATTGCTGACTACCAACATGCCATCCGATTCATCAATGGCCATATCAATATTCATCGGTTTTGTAAGACTGATTACATTGTGTTTGAGCACATTCTCAACTAAAAGCTGTAACGTTAGAGGTGGAACTTTCATCTCATACAATCCCGGATTGATCTGGTTATGGAGGTAAATACAGTCTCCTAACCGGACTTGATGGAGAAATAAATAAGATTTCAAAAAGTCCAGTTCCGAACGCAATGTGGTTAATGGCTGGTCGTTGCTTTGTAAAATGTAACGATATACGTCAGAAAGATGATGTGTGAAAAGGGCGGCATTCTTGGGATTATATTCAATTTCCGACACCAGGGCGTTTAGGTTATTAAACAGGAAATGTGGGTTTAACTGGTTCTGTAGAGCCTGATATTTCGCATGTGCTGCACGCTCTTCCAGAACGGAAGCTTTACGGTATAAATCAGCTAGTTGTTTGTAGAAATTATTGATGATGATCTGCCCTACCATAATCAACTGAATTAACCAGATTATCAATAACATGTGCATTCCATGTTTTTGTAGGGTGAATGGTTCTGAATTTCCGGATATCCATTTGATACATACTGTCATCAGGTAGTTCAGCAACAGTAGAAATATCCCGATTGTAAGGATATAAATCGTAATATTTATTTTATTACGAGGAAACGACAGCACTTTTATTCCAATTTTTTCATTGACGAAAAGTAAGATATGTCCAAAAAAA
>JAVBSK010000199.1:0-3531 GCA_031556755.1 Bacteroidales bacterium
TATTCGAAATCAGGAGACTCAAGATGGCTATAGGATGCATCCAACCCAACATCCAACAAATAGATTGAAACTTCCATCCCGGAACTGAATATTCCGGTTGCCGCAGTATTTTCCAAATTAGACAAACTGTCGAACAATTCTTTTTTGAGTTGATACAACTCTTCTTTAGAAATTAATTGCCTGTGGTAAAAATAGTTAATATCTTCCACGATTGAATAATAAATGTTGCGTTCCAGAATCAAATGGTTTCTTGGGACGGAAAGACATTTCTCTAATACATCTCGTTCTTTCTCCTGAATGTCAGGAGACATCGTAAAATCAGAAAACCGAAATTCAGGATTTAAACCGAAAGAGAGATATGCCCTCTTATAATTCCGGAACAAAGTTAATGTTGGGTATGGTAAAATAAAATAATGAGGTAAGTGACCTAAAGCGCTACGGATGGTAGCTTGAGGGTGTTTTAATAGATCACGGAACACATCTGAAAACGCACATAGTTTCCTGGCATATTCTTCCACATATCTGGATGAAGCATGAAAAGTGCTAATATCAGTAAAAGCCCATTTGTTAGTATCCAGAGTCATGTTTTCCCCTACAATTTTGTCCAGTGAAAAGCCAAGTTTCCTGGATAATTTTGCCGCTTCTTCAAAAGTAAACATGATATCACCACGAAGCCTTCTGTAAGCAGCCTCTTTATTTAAAGAAAGCACATCTATTAGAACGGAGGCTAGGTTTTCATTTTTTTGCAAATGCTCTCGCATTACACGAATCAGCCTTTCAATTAACGGATTATTCATAATTTTATTGATTATAACAAAAATGTGTGAATTGTAAAATATTTCATAATTATATTATAAAAAACAAATCACATGTTTAAATGTTTAAATAATTATAATAGATATTAAAAAAAATAAAATATATACAAATAAGTATTTGCTATTACGATTCTGATTCAGGATTAACGATTTATTTAGAATATACAGGAAAGTTTCAGATTCCATCCACCGGTAACAAGGGATGGAATGATAGTGGTTTGCCATTTTTTATTTTTTTTACATAATTTTTTTTGCAGATATGGATAGAGCCAATATATGGCTTTTGTGGAGAGTATACCTATGCCTGCCCCCAGCTACCACATCGCTGAGCCAATGTTTGTCATTAAAGATGCGGGATGCCCCTACCATTGTTGCTACCGTATATCCGCCGATGCTAATCCATATCGAATGATATCCAAACTCCTGATGAAGGAATTCAGCCGCCGAAAATGCAGTGGCCGAGTGTCTCGAAGGAAAAGAGTTATTTGCAGAACCGTCGGGTCGTTCTCGACCAGTTATTGTTTTTGTAGCTTTCACAACTCCAAATGTTAATCCTCCGCTCAGTGCATAGATGAGGGTCATGTCTAACAGATTATTTTTACTCTCGATTTTGGTAAGTTTCAATGTAAAAGCAGTTGCTGCGGGTACAAATTGTATGTAATTATCAGTGTTACTATGCCAGATATAACCATGCTCGTGAAGCCTTTTGTCAATGTTATAATCTATTTGGCGTATTCCATCAAAAAAAATGAGGAAACACCGTAAGTTACCATCAGTGAGGGTATTAGTATCTCCAATATTTTTGCTGTCTGATGGAGACTATCATGTTTGTTCGTGAAATGAACAGGCGGTACTTGTTTGGTGGAATTTAAATCCGTATATTCAATGAGTGTATCCGCAGCCGTAGAATTATATGTTCCAGGAATTTCGGACGAATTCTTTGCCCAGGAGGAGGTTACTATTAGCATCGAAAGAAGGAGTTCTGGAAATATTTTCATTAAAACATTTTTATGCGGAATAAATATCTATTGTATTCTCATTCTTGAAGCTTTGCTCTAACGAAAACTTTTCAGATTGATTGTGAAAATTAGTTTCATTTAAAATAAAACTTCCATTTAAACAGAAATGACCCTTATTTTGAATAATCAATTGGTAACCCCCCGGAGGCCATTCATTCATCTCCACGATAATGTGTAATGAAGGAACAGTAAAAATGGATAATTCATACACCTCTTCAGCATACTGATTATAGATTTTTATTTCAATATCATCAGGACTTTTATCAAAGAACTCTATATCAAAAACATGTTCTTCAATAAATAAAATTTTTATTCTGAAATATTTACTTTGGTTATTTTCTTTTTGGATATATTGTTGTCTTATATTTATCCATTCCTGTTTATCGCTGGATTCTGAATCCTGATCTCTTTTCGGAACAAAAAGAACAGACCAGAAATTAATTATTTTATTTTTCATTTTGGTTGATAAGCTTAAGATGGTTATTTCTTTTTTTCTGATGAAAACCTACTTTTCCTATGTCTTGGTCATGCAACTTTGTGATTGTTTTCATATCCCTAAGGCTGAAAAAACCTTAGGGAATCTTGCGAATAATCATAATATATCTCTTGGTATTTTACCTAATCAAAGTTTAAGTGGAACTAATCATTTTTATTCGTTTTCAATAATGTTAATACGCTGTAATTTTGCAGGTTGCCTTTTTTATCATAGGTCTCTGAACGAATAATTCCGGCGTTTAAAGCATACCATTCCACACCTTCATACATGGTCGTTTTTTTATTTTCTGAGATTGTAAAATTGAAAGTAACTTTTGCTGCATCAAATGTTCCCGCAGGTGTTGTCACCTTTTCATTTTTCTCATATTTCCGGCCAAATATATTAACGTGTGCAAAAATCTTTTTATCCTTTTTATCCTGAACGGTAAATTTACCTCCGTTCATTTTAAAATCTCCACTGAAGAAATCTCCAAACGGATCCGGATAATCTAAAAAATCACCTACAAGTTCAGTATCTTTTTCCAATATTTTAATGGCATCAGGAGATAGAATCCTGTTTGACATGCTCATATAAAATATTCCGTCTTCACATTTTGCATCCAAACTTCCACTGTCAATCAAGCTATCCTTGCTGTTTGTTATTTTGAAAACAATATCAATATTACTTCCATTTATAGTTTGATCCATTTTATTAACCTTATAGCTTATTGTACTCAAGAGTGTATCTTTGTTATCATAATTCTTGGTGACCAGGATGTCGCCTTCATTTGGAGGGAAAAAGTACATACAATCATCCTGCGCCATTAACACACAAGACGTAACAGTAAACATAAATATAAAAAATAACGTTTTCATAACTTTAGAAATTAATTCATTTATTGATGATTATTAAGTTGTAACATTTATCGATGATTATTTCGAATACCTCCTCTGAATTCCGCTCCTCTCTTTTGGAAATGCTGGAAATGTTGTACCTGCGTTTGTCCGCGTTGGCGGGAGTCGGCAGATCGATTCAGATAATTCGTGACATTGGAATGTACCGGAAGTTTTTGAACATTCGAACCGGAGTGTTGATCGGGCTTAGGAGAGTAGGTCCGCGTCCATGTTCCATCCTGACTTTTACGGTAAACATGACCGTCGTGCCCTGCGTATATATTGTTATCCGTATGAACAACCCTACCATTCCTTCCGTGAGTAACCAT
>JAVBSK010000021.1:0-4529 GCA_031556755.1 Bacteroidales bacterium
TCCGGGAGCGTATCTTTCGTTCGAAAAAATATCGTCTTTGTCTAAGTTGGTATCAATGTCTTTGTCGAGTAAGTCGGAGCAGGATGCAAATACCAGGAGGATTAATAAATTGACAATCGACAATTGACAATTGACAATTGAGTTGCGGCATTTTGATATATCTGAATATTTCATGGCTGTTTCTTTAGAATTTTAATTTAAGACCTATGTTTATTGCTCTTGTCATCGGATAGCTTGTAATACCGGCATCCAACACTTCAGGATCAAGGTTATAATCGCCTAACTGGTCAAAAGTAAGCAGATTCTGACCGTTCACATACAATCGCAAATCTTTCATCTTCAATTTACCTATCCATTGTTGCGGAAATGAATAGCCTAATTCTATATTACTTAATCGAAAGAAATTTCCATTTTTTAACCAGTAAGTAGAAGCTCTATAGTTGTTCTTATTGGCTTCCGTTGTCAAACGTGGATAAGTCGCGTTGTCTTCTCTAACCCCGGCTTCCCAAGCGCCATAGGCAAGATCTGTGACATTTCCGTTGTTTTGAAACATCCATGCGGAAGCATTCGTTACCATTACCGAACGACCGGCGTATCCCGACACCAGGAAAGAAAAGTCAAACCCTTTATATTCCGCTCCGGCGCTTAATCCCATTGTCCATTCCGGAAGAGTAGGAGATCCGATGGCTTCTATATCCAACGCATTGATTACTTTATCGTCGTTAATATCAGCATATTTGATGTCTCCGGGACGCACTTTATATAATGTATTCGGAGTGCTGTTATCTATATCTGCTTGGTCTTTATAAGATCCGGTGGCTCTCATTCCCCAGTTTTGCGTGATTGAATGTCCTGTATTTTTTAGATATTCGGGCAGTTGTTCTAATTCATCGGTTTTTTTAATCTCATTTCTGGCGAAAGCGACATTGCCTTGCGCATAGAAGTTTACTTCGCCGATTCTGTCTGTATAGGTGGCTGTCATGTCAAAACCTCTATTCAGTATTTCTCCTGCATTCGCAAAAGGGGCGGATGACCCGATAACGCCGGAAGTAGTATTCTCCATCAACATGATGATGTTGTCGCGATTGTGGATAAATCCGTCTAAAGTGAAAGCAAGTTTATTCCATAAAGACATATCTACTCCTGCATTGAAATTTCGTGTTGTTTCCCAAGTCAGATCGGGATTAGGAGTACGTCCTTCCCAGGCGCCATCGCTCCATGTGGGCGCTTTCCCGAACAGGTATCCTCCGTAAGAAGCTTCAAATCCGTACCAGTGCGCCTGATAAGCATAGCGGTCAAATCCGGAAGTGGTTTTACAGTTGCCTGCTTCACCGTAGGATGTGCGAAGCTTCAGGAACGTGATTGTTTTATTTTCTTTCAGGAATTGTTCGTTTGAAATCATCCATCCTGCGGAAATGGCGGGGAAAAATCCGAAACGGTGTCCGGGAGCGAATTCATCCGAACCATCATAGGCAAAGCTGAATTCTGCAAAGTAACGGTTGTCGAAATTGTATCTTGCATTTCCGTTGACGCCTTGTTTTCCATACGGCGGATTATCGCCGCGAATGTATGTTTGCGACTGATAATAGCGGATGTTACCACCAACACTGTGTTGTCCGAACGTGCGGTTGTAATTCAATCCTCCATAAAAATTCATCAGGTAAACATATTCCTTTTCTCCTGCGCTCATGTTTAGCGCAATGGGAATAAATTCTCCATATTTTGAATAAGAACCGTTGGGTTGTAATTCATAAGTGGCGTAGTTGCCTTCGCGTTTGGACCCGTAAGCCGAATTGCCGTCATAACCGAAAACCAATTCTCCGCTTAATCCTTCGGTTACCTTTCGCATATTCAAATGAGCTTTTGCCCTGATTTGCAGACTGATAAATCTGTCTTGGCGGTAGCCGGTTTTTGCTATCATTCCCAATGGATTATTACGGTATTGGGATGTTCCTCCCGGCATACTGTCGTTGTATTGGATAGGCATCGCATTGGGCGTCAACGATGAAAGCGTACTGAATATTTCACCGGAAGTTTTATTCGGACTGTTTTTGTTTTCCATCCGTCCGGCTAAATCAAGGGATACTACTAAATCTTTGGTAACATTCGCGTCTATATTGGTACGGATGTTATAACGGTCGTACTTGAGATTGGTGCTGTATCCGTCGTTCAGATTTGTATTTTTGTATAAACCTTGTTGGTTCATATATCCTAACAACATGAAATAACGAACCGTTTCGGTTCCTCCCCTGAATGTAAGTTTATATTGTTGCTGCATAGCGTTTTTATTCACAAACTCGTCGTACCAATTCACATCCGGATAAAGGAGCGGGTCGTGTGCGCCGTCATACATATTAGGATTATATTTGCTATCGGTCGGAATTGTCAATCCATCATTCTTCAATGCTTTGTTGTAAAGCGTTACATATTCTCTCGAACCTAAGAATTTAGGCAGATTGATGGGTTGTTGCGTTCCTATTTGTGAAGTGAAAGTGATTTCCGGTTTTCCTATAACCCCGCGCTTAGTAGTAACGAAAATAGTTCCGTTAGCGCCGCGTTGTCCGTATTGAGTATTGGAAGCTCCGTCTTTAAATATGGTAACGGACTCGATTTCTTCTAAATCCATTTTGTCGAAACTGCGTTCAACATCATCTACCAAGATGTAGGGACGGCTCATACCGAAAGTTCCCAATCCCCTGATATATAAATTAGTCAGGTTCACTCCGGGTTCATTTCCCAATCCTTGCAATACAGTAAGTCCCGCCGCTTTTCCGGCTAAAGCTTTCTCTCCCGAGAACAGAAGCGGTTTCGCGAAAGCATCGGCTCCGATCACAGAAACAGCGGTTGTTAATTCCTGTTTCGTTCTGGTATCATAACCAACTTGGAAGACAGGTTCCTTTTTCGCCTGAATGGTATCGTTTTGCGCCGCCAGATAAAGTCCCGGAAGTCCGGATAATAAAGCTACGACAAGATACCGTTTGATATTATTATATTTTTTCATGATTCTATTCATATCCTTTATTTCTTAAAACTATCAATTATTTACCAACCGGGATTTTGAACATACAAAGTGTTCTTATCCAATTCGGCTGTCGGTATCGGGTAAAGATTCATTTTAGAGGAGAAGATTCGCTTTTCGAGGAATACCCTGCTATAAGAGAAAGTTCCGTTTCCTGTTTTTTTGATATCCATTCCATAAATAGGCGCGTTGAAGTATTTCTCTCCGTCTAACCAACGGCGCACATCCCACCAACGGTGTTCTTCGAAAGACAATTCGATAGCGCGTTCGTTCTTGATACGTTCTTTCATTTGAAGTTTTGTTAGTCCTTCGGGTAAATCGGGCATTCCCGAGCGGGAGCGGATGGCGTTCACAAAAGGATATGCTTTTGCCGGACCTTCCGATTCATTGATAGCTTCCGCATAGTTCAAGAAGATTTCCGCTAAACGGATGTATTGCCAATTGTGGTAGGCTCCGGTGGAAGCATTGTAGGTTACTGATTCAGGCAGGTATTTTCTTACAAAATATCCGGTTAAACAGTCTGTCGGTTTCAATCTGTTTTTTCCTTCGATAAAGGTTTCCGCTGCAAAACCTTGCCATATAGATCCGTTGTATATGATTGTTTTGTAAAACCTCGGATCTCTGTGCAGGTAAGGATTCGCAGGGTCATACAACGGGCTTTTGTCGATAGATAGACCATCTTCCATTTCGAACATGTCTACAAAGTTCTGAGTCGGCCATACTGCTCCGTTACCCATAAACTGTTCTCCTGCCGGAGACCAAACTTTGATTTCTTCACTATCAAATTTCTTACTGTCGTCATTGAACCAGAAGATTACTTCCGTATTTTGAGGAGGACGTACGAAGAATTGTTGTTCGTAATCAGTCGCTCCCGAGCCTGTGTTGTATAATTCATATACGCGTTTTCCGTTCTCCTCCAATGTGATGACATCCATAGCTGCATCGGCTGCTTGTTTCCATTTATCGGCATTGGTGAATTCGGCATCCCACAGCGGACTGGCGGCATAAAGCAACACTCTCGCTTTCAAAGCCATCGCGGCGCCTTTGGTTACACGACCGATTTGATTGTCTTCAACAGAGTAAGGAAGTAACGGAATCGCCTTTTCCAAATCCGATAAAATAGCGTTTACACAATCTTTATAACTGCTGCGAAGCTTATTCATATCGTCATTAGGAAACAATAAGATGTCATTCAGATTGGGCATTCCTCCGTATCGCTTAATAATATCGTGGAAGAAAAATGCGCGAAGGAAATAAACTTCTCCGGTCATGTGGTCCTTGGTATCCGTATTCGGAAACGGGATGATATTTATCTTTGACAAGAAAACATTACACTTGCGGATGCCTGTATAGTTTTGAGAAATCACATCATCAATACCATCATAAGACCCCATATTCAGGTTGTTGGAAGTATGCCAGCCCGAGCTTGCTTCGGCTTCGTCGGCGGCGCAGGCAATGGGTACGGGTTGAAAACTACCCAACACATTGAATCCTTTGCGCAGGTTGAAAT
>JAVBSK010000193.1:0-2763 GCA_031556755.1 Bacteroidales bacterium
TTAAGTCTGCCTCTCCAAATATCTCCAACCGGATCTCCATTATATTTTCCACCTATAATATAAATGAAATTTTGTGTATCCACCACAACAGAAGCAAGACTTCTGGATGTGTAATCTCCCGGATATTCGGTATTTATTCCAAAATGTTGCCAGGAATTTCCCCTGTCCGAAGAACCGTATAAGTTCCGGTTATATTCTCCGGATACGCCTTGTTTTCCATTCAACAGATAAAACTGATTGTTATAAATACAGACATTGGCTTCCTGCAATTTTTCCGGATAAGTAGCTCCCTGATTCATCCAGCTCTGACCATCCAGAGTACTCCATGCTGTCGCAAAAGTTCCTCCCGAGACAAACAAACGTCCAACATTTACATCAACATAAGATAAGGATGAAAATGATTGTCGCGGAAATGTTTCCGGAATTGCGTTTCCTAAGGTCCATGAATTTCCATTCCTGATTACAAATTTCATTTCGTCATCTATCTCAGCAAGCAAGACCAGTAAATCTGTCCTTGCCACCCTTCCCAGCAAGGATAGAACTGAAGTTTCAAAAGGAAGAGGGATTGACGTCCAGTTGGTAAAATCACCTCCGCTGGCATATAATCCGCCACTTGCCGTAGGAACAAACAAACTGTCTTTGTATATTTGTATTTGCTCCAATAAAGCCGTCTGGGGCAGGTTCAGAACAACTCCATCACTCCAGTCTTTTGCATTTACAGAGGTCGATAGTTGGACTGAATTATTTTTATAAAAGCTATAAAAAACATCGTTTATCAATAGAGTTTTATTTTCACCTGTTTTCAGGAAAGACAGATCTCCGGCCACTTTTTCCCAAAGCATGGCATCCGGATCAACCGTAGCGACATTGAATTTAAATGTATATTCTTTAGTTGCTCCATTTGCAGCATAAGATCTAAATTTCAATGGACTTTTAAGGGAAATCGAATCTCCGGAAACGATAAAAGAAGTATCATTCGGATTGGTGATATCCACTATCATGTATCCGCTGGCAGTCGTGTAAGTCAACTTGACACTGTCGGGGAGTTCCAGACCATACTTGGAAGAATCCTGATTATAAATGATTCCATTCACCTGATCTATAGAAAATTTGATTGAATTCAGGCTACTGAGTGGCACTGAATCTATTTTGATGGAGAAAGACAATATTTCGGCATCAGAAGAAATAATTATTTCATCACTAGACTGGTCGTCGTCCAGACAAGCAGACAAAGCAGAAAGCAATATCACAGCTGCAAGATATATAAAACTCTTAAAATTCATTGACACATAGGTATAAAATATGAAAACACTTTAAGTTCGCAAAAGTAGAACATTTTTGCTTTATTCGGACACGTTTAGGCAAGAATTGTATAAAATTTAAGTTATTTACTCATTCATGTATCTGTAAATAACAGATTTATCGCATTTCTGAGTTTTTATCAGGTTTCCGCTCACACGAGGAGCTAAAATTCCCGAATATAAACAGACCTGAGCCACTTCGATATTTGCTTCATCCCAGAGTCCTAGTTGGATAAAACTATTTAACAAGATGCTACCTCCTTCAACAATCAACGACTGTACTTTTCTCCGAAACAAATCCGACATCATCCTGTTCAATATATCCTCATCAAAGTTCAGTTGTTGAAATCTGAGATTTTCCTTATTCTTTCCTGGTTTGGTTGTATATATCAATGTAGGAATCGTTCCGTCACAGAGATGAAAGTCCGAAGGTATAGACAAGTCCCTGTCTATGGCGATTCTCAACGGATTTTTACCATTCCAGAAACGGGTTGACAACGAAGGATTATCCAACAAAGCCGTTCTGGTTCCGACCAGTATGGCATCTTCCTGCGCTCTCAATTTATGAACTGCAATCTGAGTATAATCTCCGGAAAGCCGTACCGGTTTCTCCACCGTCCCGAAAATTCTTTTTTTATCAAGAAATCCATCCGAAGATTGCGCCCATTTCAAGATAATATAGGGTCTTCTTTTTTCAAAGAAAGTCAAAAATCTTTTATTCAACCTCCGGCATTCTTCTTCCAACACACCTGTAATGACTCCAATTCCGGCCTCTTTCAACATCCTGATTCCATGTCCGGAGACTTCCGGATACGGATCTTGATGTCCTATCACTACCCGGGACAATTGTTTACTGATAATCAATTCCGAACACGGCGGGGTATTACCGTAGTGAGAGCAAGGTTCGAGATTGACATACATCACGGAATCTTTCAACAAAGATTGATTTTCTACCGAATGGATAGCATTCACTTCGGCATGCGATTCTCCATATTTCCGGTGATAGCCCTCTCCGATTATTCGTCCATCATGTACAATCACGGCACCCACCATTGGGTTAGGTGATGTAAATCCTTTCCCATTTCTAGCCAGTTGAATACAACGAGCCATATATTTTTCGTCCGTATCGTATATTGTCATTCCTTTTTTCTTATTATTTTTGCCGTAAAACAATCGTCATGCAAGCCATTACAGAGTATATAAACAAGCAATTATCCAAGTTTTATCCCCATTCCGAAATCAAATCGTTCCTTCTCATCATCCTGGAATCCGTATGCAATATCAAATCTAACGATTTTTTGCTTCGCAAAGATATAAAAATACCGGATAACGAGCGACTACAAATCGAACAGATTGTGGAATTATTGAAAGCAGGGAAACCTATACAATATATATTAAATCAGAGTGAATTTTTCGGTTTATCTTTTTACGTTGATGAAAGGGTGTTGATTCGCGGGGCGGT
>JAVBSK010000134.1:0-11426 GCA_031556755.1 Bacteroidales bacterium
ACTGACGCTCGTATGGCGTTTGAACGTCATGCAACATCCAAAATCAGTAAGGCGGAAGACTTGTACGCCTTAAAAACAATGGGATTCCGGGGAGAAGCCCTGGCTTCAATCGTTTCCGTGTCACAGGTTGAATTGAAAACAAAAACCGCAGATTCGGAGTTCGGTACATTATTAAGCATATCCGCTTCCGTGTTGGAAAAGCAGGAAAGTATCACTACTGTGCAGGGATCTTCATTTACCGTAAAGAATATTTTTTTCAATATCCCGGTGAGACGAAAATTCCTGAAATCGAATGAAACCGAGTTCCGGAATATTATTACTGAGTTCGAACGTATTGCATTGGTTAATCCGGATATATCATTTATCCTCACTCACAATGGAACTGAAATTTTTAATATCCAGGAAAGTGTTCTCAGACAGAGAATTATTAATTTGTTAGGTAAAAGTCTCAATCAGAATTTATTACCAATCAAAGTAGAATCTTCTTTGGTGCAAATTTCCGGATTTGTAGGTTCACCGACTTCCGCCCGTAAACGGGGCGCTTTACAGTATTTCTTCGTAAATAACCGTTACATGAAGCATCCTTATTTTCACAAGGCGGTGACAAATGCATTCGAACCGTTTATACCTGCGGGAGAAATGCCCAATTATTTCATTTATCTGACTGTCGATCCGGCCAATATAGACGTCAATATACATCCTACCAAAACGGAAATAAAATTCGAGAATGAACAAGCAATCTGGCAAATCATCGCCGCGGCGGTAAAAGAAGCTATCGGAAAAGCAAATGCAGTTCCAAGCATTGAATTCAATCAGGAAAATGCTATCCCTATTCCTGTTTACAACCGGGAAAAATCAGGTTTAGCTCCCGTTCCTTCTCCCGTGTTGAATGCGAATTATAATCCTTTCAGGAAGACATCTGAAGATTATTCTAAATCCTCCGGTACGGATTGGGAACGATTTTATGAGAAACCGGAATCAAAATCAAGAACATTCGATTTTATTGATACCCATGTAAATACAACTCAAAATCCGTTCAAGGATAAAGAAAACGTTCAATCTGAACTGTTTGAACCCGGATTCACTTATTTTCAGTATAAGGGAAAATATCTGATTACGCCACTTAAATCAGGCTTGGTTTTCATTCATCAACGCAGGGCGCATATCCGTATCTTATTCGATGAATATATCAAACGGATACAAAATAAACAAGGACTTTCGCAAAGACTCCTGTTCCCCGAGATCATCAAACTGACATCCAGGCAGTCAGAGATTATGCCTTGCCTGATAGAAGATTTGTCTTTTATCGGATTTGATATCGCTCACCTGGGGCACCATGATTATTCAATCAACGGAATACCGGCGGGATTGGAAAATGTTAATCTGGCAGATACCCTGCAATCAATGGTAGATAAAGCCTTGGAGACAGGATGTGAAGTGAAAGAAGAAATTTGTGAAGCCTTGGCGCTTTCATTAGCTAAGCAAGCTGCGATTCCCTTTGGGAAAAACCTGTCGGAAGAAGAAGCCAATCATTTGACAGCTGATCTTTTCTCATCTACCGCTCCTAATTATACTCCTGACGGACAATTGATCATCTCTGTTGTCAATGACGATGAAAACGACCGGAGATTCAGTTGAATTTTTATTGTAGCTGACGTTTGATCAATTCAATCAACTCTTCCGGTAAATGAGAAAAATCAATGACCTGGTTTTCAATAGGAAGTATAATTTGAGGCAAGTTCTTACCTTCATTAACATAGCGGATACTTTTGAGGTAAACCTCCTCTATAAAATCATATTTCAATACATCTGAAATAAGCAATAATCTTTCCACGTCAATATTTTTACTGTTAAAAATGTGGTAAAGAGAAGTGCGTGCACAGTGTATTTGGCGAGCGAATTCGGCGTAGCTCATGCAACGTTCATTCACCTTTTGCTGGATAAGTTTGCCGATATAGATTTCCTTAAACTTCGGTTCCACAGATTTTTCCTCTTGGTTGCCTCTCTTGGTTCCTCTGAAATATGGCAACGGTATTCAACGATAAAGCGTGAGGAACTATACTGCTCACTTAGAACGAGGTATCGCCAAACACCAGATAGGAAATGAACCGAATAAACACCCCACGCTGAAGCTATATGAATGCAGCATCAGGCTGTTTATCATACAACAACAGTAGAGAGCATCATACTGTTCCATCCTTCCTATCGAAGTTTTTTTGGCGATTTTCGTTCGCAGGATGAAGCTGTAACGCTTTCTAACTTAATAAAACATCCGCTGTGAAACAATTGTTTCCCTCAGACGACACAAAGATATAAAAGTTAACCGAACAATATGATACTCCGGCTGGAATGTTTATTCCAAATCTTAACTTTAAGAAATTTTATTTATTATTTAAGTCTTTATGAATATTTATTTCTGTAAATAAAAAGGTCGTTTCTGTACAATAATCAGACGCTTAGCTTTTCTTTCTACTTCCTATTAAACATACCTTTGCCGCAGTTTTATAAATCACTCACATCCTATAAAATTTTAAAATGTTTAACATAAAGAATATGTTAAAAGGACTGATAGTCGGAATTGTTTTGATTATTGTTCCTTTGTCTATACAAGCGCAACAAGTTGATTATTCGGTAGTTTCTGTTCCTGAAGAATCCGGGATAGACTTTGTGCAGATTTCGGGTTCGAACGACTATGTTTGTATGCCTATCGTAAAGCGTTCCTCTGCAAGAATCGACTGGTTTTCGAATCTCATTTTAGATATTCCTGTCGATGGAAACCACATCGCTTATCTTTCGTTGAGGAATAATTCAACCAATATTTTTGTCAAGGATTTGTTCAAGCAAGGAAGTTCCATACAGCGAACTAACAGAGCGAACGTGCTGGATTTCTCTTACTCTCCCGATGGAAAATACCTCTGTTTCTCGGAAACACGAGGAAAAACCGTGCAGATATTTCAGACCGATGCCGAAAACGGATATGTATGCCGGCAGATAACGGATGGCAATCAGGATTATTCTCCTGTTTATGCTTCCGATATGCAGTCGATGTTTTTTGCCCGGAAAGAGGCTAAAGGCGTAAGTATATGGAGTTACAATTTCCAGAATAATTTTATGTCTAACTACACAAACGGGATGAATCCCTGTACGCTGAACAAAGAAAGTGCATTTGTATGTACACGGGTAAACACGGAAGGACGAAGCGAGATTTGGAAAATCAATTACAAAACGGGTGTAGAAGAATGTATTGTATCCGACAGGGACAGAAGCTTTACATCGCCGACAATCTCTCCTGATGGACGGTGGCTGTTGTTTGTGGGTAGCAGTAAAATTTACGGACAGAATTTCTCCTATTGGAACACCGATATTTATGTCTCTAAAATCGATGGAACCGGTTTTGCCCAAATCACCTACCATGCTGCGGACGACCTGAGTCCGGTATGGAGTAAAGACGGTAAATACATTTATTTTATCTCTCAGCGTGGAAATGCGGAAGGTGTCGCCAATATATGGAAAATGACTTTTCAACACTGACTTTAAAATACTTTTATTAATTATTTAAAATAAACGTTCATTTATGAAAACATTCAGACTTTATTTAACGCTTTGCTTATTCGTAGCAACAATGACGGCATCCGCACAATTTGCCAATTCAACAAGTGCTCCTTCACCGAGTGGCTCTTCGTCAGCTAATACAGAAGAATGGAGCGGCCTTCGTCTTTCTTACAACCCGATGACTATGTCTACTGATGTTAAGGGATTTGATGATTGGGATTTTACCGGTCTTTCTATCGGTTATGTGACTGGTATTAGTATTTCTAAAACAATGCCTCTTTTCGTTGAAACAGGAGTGCATTTACAATGGATGCATTACAACGAAAGTTCAAGTGATGATGATTATGAAGAAACAGTAAATATGTATTCGATCTCTATTCCAGCCAATTTAACTTACAGATACTCCGTGAATGAAAATTTTTCACTTCTTCCTTATGTGGGTCTCAATTTCAGGGGAAATCTTTCAGGAACATTGACTACGGACGATGGTGATGATGAAGAAGAAATAGATCTTTTTGATAAAAAAGATATGGGAAGTAGTGATAATACATGGAGCCGTTTTCAAGTGGGATGGCAAATTGGTATAGGAGCTAACTTGGGAGATAAATTTTATGCATCAGTAGGTTATGGAAGTGATTTTAGCGAAATCTGGAAAGAGATGAAAGCAAAATTATCTACAACTTCCATTACTGTAGGATTTAATTTCTAAAATTTTAGAAAGACATAGAAAGTATGTCATTTTTTAATCGTCTTCCTGCGAAGATGAAGAACGAAATACCTTTATTGCGAGCAATCTACTTGTAAGAGGGTATTTCTGTCTTTTGGCATATTTCCTCGCGAATATTATTAATTTTCTAAAAAAATATTTATGAAACAAAGCATGTAAATCAATTATTTACGTCACAAGGTGATGATAATTTATTTACATGCGACGTTCCATACACTTTAATAAAAAAAAATATAAATTATCGTATGAAAAAGTTTTTATCGATGATAGTCATGGCAGTTATCGCAATCAGTTTTGCATCATGTGCGGATGACGATGAGGATAAGGATAGTGGAGGAGGTACATCTGTTGTTCAGGATGGAAAAATATCAGGAAAAATAGAAAATTTCAATAATGAAATAAATGGTTTCAGGTGTTATCTATCCAGCACAAGCAAATTTATTCTTGATGTTCCTGTAACAAATGGAAGTTTTTCATTCACATTGCCTAATCCTTCATATTCGGATTTGAGATCGTTCAATTATTTTGAATACGGAGCTGGTGAACGACTGAAAATCAGCAATGATACTGCCCGGTTTGTATCCATATATTTTGTAGGTTATCCCTCTTCTTATCGTTCTTATTATTTAAAACTTTAATCTGCCAAAGGAGGCAGCGATTGGGATGCCGGAGATATCAGCTTTGAATTTTAGTATTTTGACAAATACTTAAACGTTACTGGAGATTATGTTTTCGAAGGCATAAAAACGACATATAATGTGAATCTCAAAAAAGGTTGGAATAAAGTACTATATAACAGAAGTAAAAACACCTGGAGCATGATTACGGGAAATATTCCTTCAAATATGGTATGGAGACTTGATTCATATTAATTACGAATTACGAATCAATAATTACGAATTACTAAAAATAAAAATCATGACAAAAAAAGTTTTAAACCTGAAATGGTTGACATTGGCAACAGTATTATTCGTTGCTTTTTCGTTTGCATCGTGTGAGAAAGATGATGAAGATGAAAACTCAGATGGTGGTGGAAGCGTTTCAAGTATTACCGCCTCTAATGTAGTTAACAGTGTTTCTGAAATATCTGTGGTGAAGGCCGAAATCTATTGGGAAGATAATAATTATGTGGGGCAAGAAGATGTAATAGCCGAAACGTTATACAAAAACAGTAGTTTTACATTGGACCTTCCGGCAAGCGTACCGGCTAAATATTTAGAACCGTTCTGGGATGAGGAAGACGAAGAAGAAATGGATGGAATTACGGTAAGTGATAAAACAGTCAACGCTTTATTTGAAGTCGAATTAGGTGCATACGACAAAGATGACGAAAAGATTGGTGAGTTTCACTACCAAAGTGCATCTGATGATGAGGAGGAGTATGAATACTGTGGAGCTATGTGGGTTTATGTTGATAAAGATGTTACTGTCAAAGGGCAATCTAAAGATGTTGATGAGTACTATAACGAAGAGTATATAACTAATTATAATCTTACGCTTAAAAAAGGTTGGAATATATTTTATTTTACTGAAACATATTCTTATAACGAATCAACAGAAAAAGAAAAATACACAAGTACAATTTCAAACCAAAAACCTTCAGGAGTGACATTGAAATGGTATTTTGAAGATTATTCTGATTACGGATATAAATCAGCAACTCTAAAATCAGCAAAATCTTCACCTGAGAAAAAAATTTTCTTCTCAAAAATAAAAAGGAATAGAAAATAAAAAGATTTATTTACCATAGAGGTATGGAGTACATAGGGGAAAACAAAACTCTATGACCTCCGTGCCTTTGTAGTATTTTCATTGGCGCATTGGCTGATTAGATTGAATTAACAGTATTAAACTTAAGTAAAAATATGAAAATATGAAGAAAATTTTACTTTTACTATTTCTGAGCGTTTGTTTACTTGTCAAGGCTCAGATGATTGAAAATCAGGAAAATAATTCTCTCGAAAACATATCCATAGGCTTCAAGGGGGGAATAAACAGCTCTTGGGCGGAATATTCGGAACACAAAGAATATAAGCCTGAAGCTGTAAATGGGAATTTATTCGGAATTTTTGCAGAATTTGGGTTGAACAAGGAATCTTCGTTTTCCATCCGTCCCGAATTATTGTTTCTTTCGAGGGGAACTGAAATAAAACGAAAAGATAAAGACGTTGACTATAGCATCGCTGTCGATTATGTAGATTTTCGTCTGCCGTTGATCTGGAATATCGGAAATAAAAACAAAGTCAGACCATATTTGTATGCAGCTCCAACCTTAAGTTTTACCCAAGGAGGAGACATAAAACTGAATGATTATGAAACGGATATCAGTGACGGAAATTTTTCTTCTTTTGATTTTGGAATAACCGGAGGTGCAGGAATCAGGATACCTGTCGAATTTTCAGCAGAAAGAAGGATATATTTAGGATTGGAAGCCGCTTATCATTTAGGATTGACCGATACCTACAGCAAAGATGAAAAAGACGGAGAGTCACAAGCCCTCAATCAGGCGGTTTATGAAATAGACGGGAGCCGGAAATTTCAAGGTTGGGAAGTAACAGCATCCATCTCAATTCCATTAAGCAATTTCAAGAAGAAAAAAGCAGCGCCGGCGTATGTTCCTCCGGTTCGGGTAGAACAACCGCAGCTAGAAGTCACACCTGTTCCTGTTGAGGAAGAAAAACCGTGTTACACTTTAGAAGAAATCATGGGGATGATCGACGATGGAAAAACAATCATAGGAAAAACAATATGCGCCGTTGATGTGATTAATTTTGAATTCGGGAAAAGTTCATTAGACAAACCATCTTTTGAATATTTGGATAAAATCATAACACTACTCAAAAAAAGTGATTTCAATATGCAAATCATCGGGCATACCGATAATGTGGGAACAGACGAATTTAATATGGAATTGTCGAAAAAAAGAGCCGAAGCCGTGTATAATTATTTAATCAAACATGGAGTGGAACGTTCAAGGCTTTCATACAGCTATTTCGGAATGAGAAAGCCGATAGCTTCAAACGATACCGAAGATGGCCGGCTGATCAACAGAAGAGTTGAATTTAGAATCTTAAACAAATAAATTGAAAACGATGAAAACAAATAAATTTTTATGGATAGTTTTAATGACTGTTTGTTTTACCGGTTTTGTTTCTTGTCTTGAAAGCGGAGACGAAACGTTAGTGGTGCCGGATATAAACAAAGTAGATATTAAAAATCCGGAAGATATTCAAAACTCTCTAATCATAAAAGATGGAAAACTGACATCCGGAGAAATGCCGGCTTCAACATCCGGCAATAATAACTTGTCAAGTAGTATCAGTTCGATTTTGATTAATTCGGGAGGAACTATTTTCTTACCGATTATTTATAATTCTGGTTTTGAGATAGAATCTGTTTATTTTCAGGTATTGGGAGTTGACGGGAATTTTTATTCTGTCAAACCTACAATTATTACTTCCAATGATAAAATAACTTACATATCCGTTAAAATTCCGGAAAAAATTGATAACGGAACATTCAATTTCATATATAAGATAAAAGACAAATCCAATAGTATTAGCAATGGAGTAAATGTCTTAGTTGAAGTGACTAATGTTGTTGCATCTTGCGAAAACAATCATAAAACGGGACAAAGCGGCTTAACTTTTACATCGTTATATTTGGGAGATACCGGCGGAAAAGTTATTATAGACTATGATACTTAGACCGTTCCAGACCGTATTGATATATACCAATCTGAGCAATGGCTCACAGGTACGGGAACTAATCCGGATTCACCTATACCTCCGATGTGCAATTGTAGCAGTGTTTTGCCCGGATTTGTAGGAAAAAAAGGACAACTTCAATTTAATTACGACCCTAAAAAAGGAAAAACAATTACAGTGGTTGTCAGCGGTTGTCTAAATGGAGGTACAAGTTGGGAATGGACTTTGAGGGATGCTCCCGAATGTGGAAAAAATAACTCCTCTGTTTATGTTCCTTTTGCCGGAAAAAAAGTTTCCAAGATTTCGATATCTTCAACTAAAGGTTCTTCTTCGGAAATCATTTATACGTATGACAACTCAGGGACAATAGCTACCATGAAAAAGGGTGCTTATACTTATACATACACTTTTGCGGGAAATAATTTAACTGTCAAAAAAGGAAGCGAAATTTTGTATCAATGTACGCTCAATAATTCAGGTTATATATCCTCTGTTTCTAACAAAGGAACAACATGTACCTACAATTCCAATATGTATATGACCAGATGTGATTATGGCAGTTATTATTTTACAGTCAAATATGACTCAAAAAATAATCAATCTGAAGTAAGTACGGTAGTCAGCGGAACTTCTACTCAATATTATACTTATTCTAATTACGAAAATAAAACGAATATTGACCTGAATGCCATAGTTACCAATGCATTCCCATACGAAGCCTGGTTTGGTGAATATGGAATATTGTCTCCATTTTCTTTATTTGGTAAAAGATCTCCGTATTTATCCAATAAAGATGTATATAACAACCAACATACGTTCAATATTTCGTATACGAACACCGATGGTTATCCTACTAAAATAGTCGTAACGGATAATGCAACCGTCAATAATAATGGAACAACGACTTATATGATAACTTACTAAATTGAGGAATGTTTTATAAAACATATAGTCATTTTATACGTTTATTTTTCATACTTAATAAGATTACCGTATGTTTTACTTAATGATTGTAGTTTTCATCCTTGGATATGCATGCATTGCATTAGAACATCCATTGCATGTCAACAAGTCGGCAACCGCCCTCCTTTTAGGTACTTTGATGTGGGTTTTATTTATTCTGGGAGATCCGTCCGCCCTGCCTGTTTTTTCTTCGTTCCAGGAATATCAGGCAGTGCATCCGGATGCTACTTTTACTTCCTGGCTTACACATGGGCCTTTACTGGAACATTTAGGAGAAATAGCTGAAATTCTTTTTTTTCTACTGGGTGCAATGACCATCGTAGAAATTGTGGATACGCACGAAGGTTTCAAAATCATTACGGATAAAATTACGACGACCAGGAAAACAAGTTTGTTGTGGATTATCAGTATGTTAACATTCTTTATGTCGGCAGTGTTGGATAACCTGACCACCTCAATCGTGATGGTAGCCTTGTTAAGAAAATTAATAGCCAACAAAGTCGATCGCTGGATTTTTGCGGGAATAGTGATTTTAGCCGCTAATTCAGGAGGAGCTTGGTCACCGATCGGTGATGTCACGACCATTATGCTGTGGATCGGAGGAAAAATCAGCGCTGTCAACATTATATTAATGACTTTCTTGCCAAGTCTGGTTTCTCTTCTTGTTCCTGTATTGATACTGTCTTTTACCATGAAAGGGAATGTAAATAAACCCTCCTTGCAAGGTGAGGGATCTAATAAGATAGAAATCTCCAAATCAGAACGTAATTTGATTTTCTTTCTGGGAGTCGGAGCGTTGCTTTTTGTTCCCGTATTCAAGACGATTACCCATCTGCCTCCTTATTTAGGAATGTTGGGAGGACTTGGCGTATTATGGATTTTTACTGAAATACTGAATAAAAGACGTCCTGCCGAACAACTGAGTAAACTATCGGTCGCCTCTATTGTGCAACGAATTGATACGCCGAGTATCTTGTTTTTCCTGGGGATATTAATGGCTGTAGCCGCCATGCAAACATGCGGACAATTAAGCATCTTGTCCCAGTCTTTAGACAATATTCCGATGGAGGAACCGAATAAGTATTACCTGATTACAGTTATCATCGGAATACTTTCTTCTATTGTGGATAATGTTCCCTTGGTCGCCGGAGCGATGGGGATGTATGATTTTCCGCAGGATCATTACTTTTGGGAATTTTTAGCTTATGCCGCCGGAACCGGAGGTAGTATACTGATTATCGGTTCTGCTGCCGGAGTGGCGGTGATGGGAATGGAAAAGATAGATTTTATATGGTATCTTAAACGGGTTTCCTTACTTGCTTTAGTTGGTTACTTTGCCGGTTGCGGCGTTTATATCCTGCAAAGAATGTTCATCTGAAATCAATGTTCAGGATGCATATATTTTCCGGATGATCTCTACCACTTTGTATCCTTCGAAAGCATTCGTAGTGATGCAGCTTTCTTTTCCGGATAATACATCAACAACATTGTCGATTACGTAGTGGTGATTCTGGGCGGAACCTTTATAAGCTCCGTAATCATTGCCCGGATTGGTCGGTTCCAGTTGAGGCATCTCATAACCTTTGACATGACAATATTCCACTTCGTTCATATATTGTCCGCCGATCTTTACGCTACCGTTTTCGGCAATAATCGTTATGGAACTTTCGAGGTTCTTATCCCACACGGATGTGGAATAATTGAAAGAACCGATTCCTCCCTTTTGAAAATCAAAGGAAATGATTCCGGAATCTTCGAAATCTGTCAGATCTTGATGATTGAAATCTGCAAAGCGGGAACGAATATTGCTTATGTCTCCGAAAAGCCAATACATCAGATCTACAAAATGAGAGAACTGGGTAAAAAGCGTTCCTCCATCTGATATTTTATTCCCATGCCAATTTCCTGGTTGATAATATCTTTCATCTCTATTCCAGTAACAGTTGACCTGAACCATGAAAATTCTCCCGAGTTTGCCGGAATCAACCAGATCCTTGATCCAAACGGAGGGCGGTGAATAACGATTCTGCATGACGCAGAAAATGAGTTTCTTGCATTTTTCCGCCGTCAGTAAAACAGTTTCCGCATCCTGTTGATTTAGCGCCATGGGTTTTTCAATCACCACATGATGTCCGGCATGGAGGGAATCAATCGCTATTGGTGCATGAAGATTATTCGGAGTGCAGATATTGACTACGTCAAATTCGATTCCGGAACTTAACAGCGTTTCAACAGAGGAAAAGAAAGGGACGGAGTAGTTAGCTATATTCAATACTTCGTGGGGCAGAATATCACAAAGAGCGACCAATTCCGCATGAGGATTCCTCCGGATCATTTCCGTATGCCTTTTCCCGATATGCCCGCAACCGACGACAGCGAATTTGATTCGTGAACAGCTTCTATCCATTGACGTTAAATCAGCGAAAGGATGTATTGTCCGTACTCTGTTTTCTCCATAGACTGGCCTAATTTTCTCA
>JAVBSK010000114.1:0-5059 GCA_031556755.1 Bacteroidales bacterium
ATTTTTTCAAGGATGACTTTGTTGTCCAATTCGTCATTATTATTACCACGATTGATATAAGCTTTGTACATTTTTTCACGAAGTTCCCTATTTTCGGCAAATTGCATAAATGGAATCCAACTCGGCTTATCCAATGTGAAAGCCCAACCTTCATTTCCTTCTTTCTTAGCTAATTCGGCTGCAGCTCCAAGACTGGATTCCGGCAGACCTGCCAAATCTTTTTTATCGGTGATTACCAAGCGGAATTTATTATTCTCTCCCAATAAATTTTTGCCGAATTTATTTGTCAGAGTAACAATTTCTTCATTGATTTTCATCACTTTAGTCTTATCTTCCGGTGAAAGGTTTGTTCCTCCACGGACAAAGCTTTTATAATACTCTTCGACCAAACGGTTATCTTCACCTGTAAGTTCCAAAGTAACGCGTTCATCATATACAGCTTTGATACGGGCAAAGAGCTTTTCATTCATATTAATCTCATCAAAATGCTTTGTGACAATAGGATCATACTCCTCTTTGATTTGGTGCATCTCGTCAGTCCCATCCGCCTCTACAAGACAAGAAAGTACCCGGTAAGTCTTTTTCAGAAGTATTCCGGAAGATTCCAAAGCCAGAATTGTATTGTCAAAAGTCGGCTTTTCCTGATTGTTTACAATCGAATCAATTTCTTTTTTATGATCAGCTAAACCTTTATCCAATGCAGGTTTATAATGTTCAACCTGAATTTTATCAAAAGGAGGAACCCCAAAAGAAGTAGTCCATTCTGAGAAAAAAGGATTTTCTCCGGTATTAACAGCCGGATTGTCCTGTTTTTTTGAACAGGATGCAAAAGTAATTCCTGCAATCATAAGCGCTAAAAATAATTTTTTCATATGTACATCTATTTTAAATTGAGAATTCAATAACAGCGCCCAAAAGTAAGCATTTTTTGAAAAACATTCATTACCTTTGCACCCTTATTTGTTCATAGCATTACTAATTATGGTTGAAGGAAATAATCTAAATTCGGAAGAGGGAAAAAAGAGCCTCAATTTTATAGAAGTCATCGTAGAAAAAGATCTTGCTGAAGGTAAAAATAACGGAAAAATACAAACCCGTTTTCCACCGGAACCAAACGGTTATCTGCACATCGGACACGCAAAAGCTATTTGCATGGACTTTGGGATCGCTCAAAAATACGGAGGTATCTGTAATCTGCGTTTCGACGACACAAATCCGGTAAAAGAAGATGTGGAATATGTTGATTCCATCATGGAAGATATCCAATGGCTTGGATACAAATGGGGTAATGTATATTATGCATCCGACTATTTCCAACAATTATGGGACTTTGCTATTCAATTAATTAAAGACGGTAAAGCTTATATTGATGAACAATCGGCTGAAGAAATTGCCAAACAAAAAGGAACTCCTACCGAGCCGGGTAAAGACAGTCCTTTCCGTAATCGCCCGATAGAAGAAAGTTTATCTCTTTTTGAGAAAATGAATACCGGCGAAATTGCAGAAGGAGCAATGGTGCTTCGCGCTAAAATTGATATGGCCGCTTCAAATATGCACTTCCGTGATCCTATTATTTACCGTGTGATCCATCATGCTCACCACCGCACAGGAAATACATGGAAAGCATATCCGATGTACGATTTTGCACATGGTGAAAGTGATTATTTTGAAGGAGTCACCCACTCGATCTGTACTCTTGAATTTGTTGTGCACCGTCCGCTCTACGATTGGTTTATCGATGAGTTGAAAAAACAACGTCCGGAAGATGGGGAATACCGCCCACATCAGTATGAATTCAACCGTTTAGGACTAACATACACTGTAATGAGTAAGCGTAAGCTGCTTCAACTGGTTCAGGAAGGATTGGTTCGTGGTTGGGACGATCCTCGCATGCCAACTATTTGTGGATATCGCCGCCGCGGATATACCCCGGAATCAATTCATAATTTTATTGATAGAATCGGTTATACAAAGTATGACGGAACAATTGATGTTGCATTGTTGGAACACTCTATTCGGGAAGACCTCAATGCAAAATCAAAGCGTGTTTCTGCCGTTCTGGATCCGGTAAAGCTCATCCTGACAAACTATCCGGAAGGACAAGTGGAAATGATGGAAGCAATCAACAATCCTGAAGACGAAAGCATGGGAAGCCACGAAATTGCCTTTTCCAGAGAATTATTCATCGAACGTGAAGATTTTATGGAAGATGCTCCTAAAAAATTCTTCCGTATGACCCCAGGACAGGAAGTTCGCCTGAAAAATGCTTATATCGTTAAATGTACCGGTTGTAAGAAAGACGAAAACGGAAATATCATTGAAATATATGCTGAATATGATCCTGCTACACGTAGCGGAATGCCGGAAAGTGACCGGAAAGTAAAAGGAACTCTGCACTGGGTATCTGTAGATCACAGTATCCCTGCTGAGGTACGCCTATACGATAGTTTATTTATGGTGGAAAACCCAGGAGACGAGAAAGATAAAGATTTTCGTGAACTTCTGAATCCGGATTCTCTTAAGATACTGACAAACTGTAGAGTTGAAAAAGAACTGGAAAATGCTCAGGTTTTAGAAAATTTCCAATTCCAACGCTTGGGATACTTTAATATAGATCCGGATACAACCCCAGGAAAACTGGTGTTCAACCGTACAGTTCCATTGAAAGATTCTTGGAGCAAAATTGCCAATAAATAAGAACTAACATAGCTCTCAATCGTTAATAAAAAGAAGTCGTATAATTCTATGGCCGATAAAAAAGAAAACGATATCCCGGATTTTTTCCTGGCTTGGGACAATGCTCTGAATCAAGGGCTGACTCCCGGTTATTACGAAGTGGAAGAACTTTGTGAAATCGTTGACATTTATATCTCTGAAGGGAAGACAGACAAAGCAAAAAAACAATTGATTACGCATTCAAATTTTATCCGGATAATGAAGAATTAATTTACGAAATACTTCTTTTATTGAACGATTATGAAATGTGGAATGATGTATTGGAACTTGCCGAAAAATATAAATATATAGGTCAGGTATGGCCCGATGGACACAAATTAACCGCTCTTTTGCACCTCGGAATGGAAGAAGATGCATTCCTGTATTTTCGGAAAATCAAAAAAAAATATGCCGAAGACGAAGAGAATTTGGCTATTATTTACCAGGCAATGGCAGAAGCGCTGCATGAAGTAGATTTGTATGATGCCTCTATTGATGTACTTAAAGAAGCCATCGACCTGATTTCGGACACCAATATAGACTTTTATTGGCTACAACTCCAAAACTACGTTGCACTGAAAGATAGAGATCCTGAGTACAAAGAAGAAGTTCTTGCGACAGGCAGACAAATACAAAAATTAAGTCCTCTTGATCCTGAAACATGGAGTCGCCTTGGCAATGCCTATAAAGATATCGATGAAACAGAAAAGACTATTGAAGCTTTCGAATTTGCTCAATCCCTGGGCAATATAGATCCTAATGATTTGATGAACCTGATATATGCATACGAAAAAAACGGCAATATCAATAAAGCTCTTGAAAAAATAGATGAATATCTGATCATAAATCCCGAAAGCACTGTTGTACTACTCCTGGGGGCTAATCATTCCGCTCAAATGCATGACTGGCAAAGGGCATTAAATTATATTGTAAAAACAATTGAACGACTTCCGGAAATGGAGTCGCTATACCTCTACCAATCTGATTTTTTAGTCCGCCTTGGAGAATATAAAAAAGCAATACTTGCGTTAGAGGAGGGGATCAAAAAAACCGGAGATCCTCAAGGAAGCCTTGCCAAAGAATCGGAATTGCTTCGAAAACAATATGGATTATAATTGAGAAACATGAAAATAATTATTATTGCTCTCATTTGTATCGTTGCATTCGCTATATTTAGATTATCAAAAAAGAAATCTGAAAAAGAAGCAGTTTCTCAAGCCACGGAAAAGACTTCTAAAGATGAGACTGAAACGAAATCAGTCGATAATAATGCACCTTCCGAGAATTTTGATGATACCGAAACTGAACAATACAAAAAAGATATTGATGCCAGTTACAATATCTTTCATGGACGCACCGACGATTAGACACAAAATTTTCCCACCTATATTTTTCATTTGTTAGCCAGATTTCTTATTAATCAAGTAAATACTACTTTTTCTTTTTTCAATGGGTCTATTTGGCGTGTTCCTGACAGGTCATTTTAATTGCTGCAGTCGAGTCAATTTGAATCGGGATTGTCCTGTTTGAATTGGTCCAGTTCCATTAAAATAAAGGGTATATTTTTCATATTTCTATTGCTAAAAATACGAGAAAATATGCCCTTCCTTCAAGAGTATATATAACTTTTGTTCTCTCTGTGTGCTTAAGATTTAATAATTAACAAATATTCTTTTTTTGCTCTATGCCTAAATTATTAATACGCTCTTGCAAAAACCACTCTCCGAGCCGATGGATTTCCTGTCACCATACATTTTCCGGGAGTTTTATCTCCTTCCAATGGAATACAACGAATCGTTGCCTTAGTATCTTCCTTAATTTTTTCTTCGGTCTCTGGAGTACCATCCCAGTGCGCCATAATGAATCCGCCCTCTTCTATTTTTACTTTGAATTCATCGTAAGTCTCCACTGTAATAGTCTTGGTCGCACGGAAATCAAATGCTTTTTTGAAAATATTAGCCTGAATATCCTCCAACAAGTTTTTGACATAATTTTCAATACCATCGAAAGAAACAGTTTCTTTTGTCAAAGTATCCCGACGAGCCACTTCTACGGTATTATTTTCCATATCACGGGCGCCAACTGCCAAACGCACAGGAACACCTTTCAATTCATATTCAGCAAATGTCCATCCCGGTGTCTTATTGGTAGCATTATCATATTTGAAACTAATACCCATGGATTTCAATTTTGCAGTCAATCCGGCAATCTTCTCGTCAATAAGAGCCAATTGTTCATCCGTTTTATAAATTGGAACTATAACTACCTGATATGGAGCCAATTTCGGAGGCAACACCAAACCATTATCATCGGAATGAGCCATGATCAAAGCACCCATCAAACG
>JAVBSK010000222.1:0-10791 GCA_031556755.1 Bacteroidales bacterium
ACTGAATCAATTTCGCATGTTTATTCCTCATAAAGTAACATTCATTATGTTATTACGACCTTTTGCAAGAGAGGGAATTTCTTCACACTAGCCATAAAATTAAGTGAATGAATTAATAAAAAAATAAGGCATGAAGTTCCAATTTTTATATCTGTTGGGAATAATAGCTGTCTTGCTATCCTGTTCCGGGAAAAAAGGGGAAAAAGATAAAATCGATCAACTTCTTTCTCAAATGACATTGGAAGAAAAAATCGGACAGATGAATCAGTTGAGTTATGACGGAAATCACCGGAATCTTGACGAACGCATTAAATCCGGAGAAGTCGGCTCCATCCTGAACCTGGTAGATCCTGTTCAAATCAATCGCTTGCAGAAAATTGCGATGGAAGAAAGCCGTCTGAAGATTCCTCTGATCATCGGAAGAGATGTGATTCATGGATTTAAAACCATTTTCCCGATTCCTTTGGGGCAAGCGGCTTCTTTTAATCCGCAAATGATAGAAGACGCCGCCTGCATAGCAGCAACAGAAGCCAGATCGGTAGGTATAACCTGGACTTTCGCTCCTATGCTCGACATTTCCCGTGATGCCCGCTGGGGACGTATCGCCGAAAGTTTCGGAGACGATACTTACCTGGCCAGTACGATGGGAGTCGCCATGGTAAAAGGATTTCAGTCGGGAGACCTCTCGGATCCGACTGCGATTGCAGCTTGTGTGAAACATTTCATCGGTTATGGAGCGGGAGAAGGCGGACGTGACTACAATGCAACCAATATTCCTCCTCACCTGATGAGGAATGTTTACCTGCCTCCCTTTGAAGCCGCTGTCAAAGCAGGCGCTGCGACCCTGATGGTGTCTTTCAATGAAAATGACGGGATTCCTTCGTCAGGCAACTCGTACTTGTTGAGGAATGTATTGAGGGATGAATGGAAATTCGATGGTTTTGTAGTCTCTGACTGGGCTTCCGTATCGGAAATGATTCCGCACGGCTTTGCCCGGGATGATAAACATGCGGCCGAACTTTCAACCAATGCAGGTGTGGATATGGAAATGGTAAGCGGTGCCTATTTCAAGTATTTACCTGAACTGATTAAAGAAAAGAAAGTTTCGCTTGAAACCATTGATGACGCTGTCCGTAATATTTTAAGGATCAAATTCCGTTTGGGATTATTTGAAAATCCTTATGTCAATACGGACGCTCCTTCCGTATTATACGCCGAAGAACATTTGAAAGCCGCAAAAGAAGCCGCCATTCAATCAGCCGTTCTCCTGAAAAATGAAAATAACACTCTTCCTTTGAAAAAAGAGACAAAGATTGCTGTAATAGGACCCTTGGCGGATGCACCCCATGAACAACTGGGGACATGGGTGTTTGACGGGGAAAAAGCATATACGGTCACACCGCTGAAAGCCCTGCAAACAGAATATTCTCATATCCGCTATGCATATGAACCCGCGTTGGCTTATTCGAGGGATTTGAACAAATCGGCCTTTGCAAAGGCCAGAAACCTTGCAATGCAATCAGATGTAGCCGTTGTTTTTCTGGGCGAAGAATCCATATTGTCGGGGGAAGCGCATTGTTTTGCAGATATCAACCTGGTCGGCGTACAATCCGAACTGCTGAGGGAAATTAAATCAGCGGGGAAACCTGTTGTCCTGGTCATTATGGCAGGTCGTCCCTTGACGATTGAAAGGGATTTACCTTATGCTGATGCCGTTTTGTATCAGTTTCATCCAGGAACGATGGGTGGTCCGGCCATTTGGGATTTACTCTTCGGAGATGCTAATCCGAGCGGAAAACTCCCGCTTACATTCGTACGTACCGTCGGACAAATTCCTCTGTATTACAATCACAACAATACAGGTCGTCCTGCTCCCGACAAGGTTATGTTAGTCGATGAGATTCCATTAGAAGCCGGTCAAACGTCTTTGGGAAATACTTCTCATTACCTCGATTATGGAAAGAAACCTCTTTTTCCTTTCGGATACGGATTATCGTACAGCAAATTTGAATATTCGGATTTGAAATTGTCCGCTCCGTCTTTAACCTTTAGCGGCAAAATTACCGTACAAGCGACCGTTCGAAACAATAGTACCGTAGATGGTACGGAAGTCGTTCAGTTGTATGTCCAGGATATCACGGGTTCTATTGTCCGACCGGTTAGAGAGTTGAAAGGCTTCCAACGCATTCCGTTGAAGGCCGGTGAATCCAGGACTGTTGAATTTACGCTTGTTCCTGATAACCTGGCATTCTGGGGACTGGATATGACCAGGAAAGCGGAACCCGGAGATTTTAATATCTGGGTTGGGGGAGACAGCAATGCATCCCTGCAGGGAAAGTTCACGTTGACGGAGTAGCTATACCTCGAAGTGATGAGTCTTTGAACCTGGTGCCTTGGTGGCTGTATTACGGACACCAAGGTACCAGGAAACAAAGAACGATCAATGCTTATCTGTCAAAGAATGATCTACAGTTTTATTTTTTAATAAATTTCAATACTTTCTTTTGGTTGTTATCAGTATTGATTACCAACATGTATACACCTTGTATCAAGTGATGGGTATCTAATTCAGCTTCCGACACAGGAATTGGATAGTTATAACGCTGACTAACCGACCTGCCATACAAATCATTGATCTGAACGGTTTTTATTTTATTCAATTCAGTTGTTTTTTCCCTGACAGTTATTGAATTTCCATTATCTTCCACAGAAAAGATATCAGAGATTCCGTCTTTTTTGATATTGTTGATGGAACTTCCTTGTTCTGGTTTGGCAAACGACCATCGCTCATCATCAGTATGCTGTTCTTTTTTGAGGCTACACCTGATTCCATCAGAAGAAAGACACATTAAAGGTGCATTTTTAGATTTTAATTTATGGTAACCTTGATAATCATAGACTAATTTCCAATATTGATTATCGTCATCATCTTTCAACTGGAGAAGAGTAAGATCTGTTCCGTTGGTGGCCAGGGCGTAACCAGGGGCAGCAACCGACTCCAATTGATAGTAACCATAGCTTTTGAAAATCAAGTTAAAACACCCTTCCTGGGTGGAAACGGTTAGTGTTGGAGAATCAGTCGCATCCACATAGATCTGTTTCTGAGGGTCTGATTTAAGTTTGATGCAATATCCGGTTTTTTGCTTCAATTCAGGGGATACTTCCGGAGATATTTGTTGCATAATAACGCTTCCCACGCATTCCATAGCTCCGGCTAAATTGTCAATTGCCATGGGACTGAGCCAGTTATTCCCGGTAATATTTAAGTCCTGACGACGCATTTTCCAGGCAGCTTCCGCATTTATTTTGTTAAAATTAAAATATCTTGACCATGTGTGATTATTGTCACGAATGAATTCACCTAATCCACGGGAATATTCTGATTGCCAGGTTCCATCTCTTTTCGTGTGAGATAAGATGCTTCCTGTTGTTTTGTTTGTAACAACAAATGATGCGGCTTTTTCTGCGGCTGTATAGTATTTTGCAATTCCGGTAAGCCTGTGAATATGGGTCGCCGCACCCAAAAATGCGCCGTTGGTATAAACATTTCCTTTACCTCTCCTGATTCCTTCCCATGTTATGTTTTCATAAACGCCTCCATCTCTTGAGTCGTATAGGTTAGCCAAAAGCCAATCCATGATTGTGATAGCTTTTTCAAGATATTCCTGTTTTTCTGTAAGTTCATAGAGATAACAAGCCAACATGACGGCCGGACTGTTGCTAAGCGCTGATTTGGCTCTTTCATTGTCTGTCACATTCGCAGCCGATCCTTTTGAACGTCTTCTCCACCAGATTCCTCCGCCAAGTTCTTCGTCCCAACAAGCGTCGCGACCATTGTAACTGTTATATAACAAGTCAAATGCATATTTTGCATATTCAAGGTGAGTCGGATTAGCTGTTATTTGATAACCGCGGACAAATGCCAGTCCTGCCCACAGAATATCATCATTAAATTCGTTCCATCCCCAATCACCGGGAGCGGTAGTCCCTCTGTTCTGGATAATAAATGTTTTAAGTAAGTTATCTATTAATGTTTTATGCTCAGTTTTTTTTGTACGTAAGTAAACATCTTCCGCCATCTGAATATCTAAAGCTTGACACCAGAAATAATCTTTATTGTCTCCTGTCACCAATGACTCCCTATAGTACTGTAAATTGTCTTTTGTAACCAAAAAAGTTTTATTGTACGCCTCAAAAGCGATATCGGCAATAGAGTTCAGGTTATTTACTTTATTGTAAGAATCGGTATAACTAAGGATCTCGTTTTCCGTCAGAAACATCCAGGCAAAATCATTTTCTTCCTGATAAGTTGCGGTACCCGTATCCCCATTGGTATTGTTATAGACCCGGAATCCGATATCGGTAGAAGCTATTATTCCGTATCCCTGTTTGACAAAATCTCCGAGTGTAAACGGGTTAACGGTAGTCTGGAATGCAAAATAACAAGCATCGGTCAGGTCTGAAGAATTTGATCTGACTCCATTCGCGATAGTCCTGCGACCTTGGTAGGAGAAATAATGGCCTGTTAATTTATTTTTTATTGTATATCCTTTATTTGTAACGTATTCAATGGTCCATTGAGCAGAATCTTTTTTACCGGCAATTCCCTCATAGAAGAATTCAAATTTGAGATAGCCGTTGCTTTCAACCAAGTAGGATCTGTACAAGTCATTGTCTCGGTGTTGTGATTTAATGAAATAATACTTTCCCGTTTCAGGAATAAACGTCTGTGTGGTTTGCGCAAAAACATTACCACAAATAACTATGAATAAAAGAAAACATATCTTTTTCATGATATTACTATTTGAATTATAATTTGGATTTATTTTTTAGCTCCAAAACGATTTTAGTTTGCAATAAGTGTATTAAAACCGTTATTAAATGGTCATTATACCACAAATGTAATGTGGAAATTTTTATCTTAAAACCTACCCGCAATATATCTGTTCAAAATGGCAAAAATTAGCACCATTATGTCACAAAATCGAACCAGACGTTATTTAAAACAAATAACAAAAACAGTAGTATCACCTGACACCGAGGGATGATACTACTGTTCATTATGAAAGGGGCTATTAACTTCAGACTCAATTGTACTCTACTTTATTTTTTATTTTTAACAGCTGTTTTTGAAATAGCCTCAATACCAAGTTCCGCTGCAGAGGCAAATGGTTTTCTTTCTACTTCCGACTTGGCGACAAATTTGAAATAACGGGCTTCAGGCTGACTTGCAACCTTCACTACCTGAGGATTACCGGTATTGATAAAATTTCCGCCGGCATCCGGGTTGGTTCCAAATTGATTCGGATCATTGCTGAAATATACTTCATAGTTTTTTACTCTTCCGTTTGAACCATCCTGACGACCTTGATAAATGAATTCTTTTACTTTGTAAGTATCAATCATATCAACAACAATCTCATAAGGAAATTTACCTGCCGGATCAGAATAACGGCTATGCCAGATAGTATTTATATCGCCATCAATAGCATTTGAAACGTTTTCGCCTCCTCCTTGTTCGCTGGAGCTGCGAACGATCTTCCATTGGGTTTTATCTATGAACAAATTAAATTCACCTGTAGTCATCATGCTGTCGAAATAGCCATCAGCGGTGGAGTAAGCTTCCACTTTCCCTCCATTCAATAAAACAAAAGATCCGGTATATTCCTTAAATTTTCCTTTATTGTCTATACGATAATACATTTTCGCCCCGGGAGTTGCTGTTGTTAATTTCACATTTCCCGAATTATCTCTCGATATTTCTACCGGAGTACACAACGGGCTTTCCACCCTTGCTTTCGCTGCAAGTTGTGCATTATTCAATTTGGAGGTAACCGGCATGATGATGAAATTGAAAATCGTAAAATCCGATTTCAACTCATATTTGCTCATTACATCAGCTCCACAGCTGGCGTTACCTAACGCACGGTTTCTTGCATCCAAACAAACAACGGTATTGCTGATAAATGGCGTTTGATAAGTATGTTTCGCACGGTCATTGCGGTTTTTAACCACATCTCCCGCGCGCCAATGAGCTACTGAAGTCGCCATTTTTCCGGGAGCTACAAACATCACTCCAAGTCCGTTCTTATCTGTAAGAGCCGACCAACGGGTTTCTTCTTTATTTCCCATTTCCTGAGGCAGAATATAAGGAGTGAATTGGTCTGTTACCGTACTGTTATAAATTCCTTCGAAACAAGATTCTTTACGGTCTGCATAACTATCCCAAGGTCCACGTCCAAAATAAGTGAAGTTCTCGAAATCTTCAGGCATTTCCAAGACGTATCCTATTTTAGGAAGGATAACTCCTTTAGATGCAGGATCAATGGTTGAACTGACAATAATAGTTCCATCAGTCAAAACTTTGAATGACACCTCATTGGTAAACGTATTATTACCGGTTGCCGAATAAACATTAAGAATACTTAAATCCACCGTGTTTTTCGCTTTAGCCGCGTTTACTTTCCATGCGCCGGCTTTCAATGATAAGTTTCTCAATCCCATATCATCCCAATTTTCCGCCTGAACCTTATCGTTATCCGTATAAGCCCTGAAAACATTCAATCTAAGCGGTTCGCTGATCACCAATTTTCCATTGACTGTATAATTAACAAGCGTACCTTTTGATTTGGAGAATATGGCAGAGAAATTAGACCCCGTAACGGTATAATCATCCGCATTGTCATTAACAGTCAGATTTCCGGTTGCCGGGATTTGATAAGCCGGTTTCACCGCGTCTTGCAATTTAATTTGTTCGCCGGCTACTTCATATCCGGCTTCCGCCCACCAGGTAGCATTTTTTTGAGAGACATTGAACCGGATGAAATATTCAGCATCAGCTTTAGCGCCCGCAAGAGGATTAGAGATATTCAAATCATAAGTTCCTTCCGGACTGATAGACACGCTGCTTAATTTTTCAGTTTTAATCACATTTCCATCTTCCAGAATAGAATAAGAGAAATTAAATTCATCGGAAGTGATGGTTTTAAATGTCAATTTACTTTTAAATATAAAATGAGTATTTGATTTTTTAGAGAAATCAACCGGTTGGTAGACTTTCTTTACCTGAAAACATTTCGAGGATAAACTGTGGTCGGGGAAGATAACACCATCGGCAACAAAATTTCCATCATTCGGGCTGTCTCCGAAATCACCTCCGTAAGCATAATAAGTTTGATCAGGTTTTCCCGGAACAGGCGCTGATATTCCGTGATCTTTCCATTCCCAAATAAATTCTCCGGTTAACATCGGATATTTTTCATACAAATCGAACATATCGCGTTCGTTACCGATGGCATTACCCATGGCGTGACTGTTCTCACACTGAATATGAGGACGTTTTTGTCCACCCTTTCCGATTCCTTCGATATGGCTGTAATTGGCATACATCGTACTGGAAACATCACTCCATGTACTGTTTCCTTCATAATGAGTCAAACGTGTTTTGTCCAATGCTTTAATGGCATTCTCCACATATTCGAAATTATTTCCGTTACCTGATTCATTTCCATACGACCAGATAAAAATACAAGCATGATTTTTTAATCTTTTCACATGGTTTTCATTTCTTTCTACCATCGGTTTTCTGAACAATTCAACGCCGGACAATCCTGTATTTCCGTGACATTCAACATTCGCTTCCGCCAACACATACATACCGTATTTATCACAAAGATCATATAGATAAGGGTTGTTAGGATAATGCGATGTGCGAATAGCATTGATATTCAAGCGTTTCATTGTTATAATATCCTTTTCCATTTCTCCTTTAGAGACAGTACGTCCGCCTATCCGGCTGTGGTCGTGTCGATTTACTCCGTGGAACACCATCCGTTTGCCATTGATCAACAAAGCGCCGTCGTTACGGATACCTACTTCGCGGAATCCGACTTTACCTCCCCTGATGTCAATTTCTTTACCTTTACTTTTAAGGGTCAACACCAAATCATACAGGTTAGGAATTTCCGCCGACCATTTTTTCGGATTGATCACGTTATCGATATTGATCGTGAATTTACCAATAGACGGATTTGTCACTGTTTTTTCAGCGATAACTTTTCCGTTGTCCATGATCTTCGCGGTCAATTCGCTTGATTTTAAAGCAGCTCCGGTTAGCTCCACATCAATAGAGACATTGGCGTTCGCGTAGTTATTATCCAAATCCGTTTTAAAGAAATAGTCCCGGATCTGTGTTTTAGGAGCCGACCACAAGAATACATCACGACTGATTCCGCTGAAACGCCAATAGTCCTGGCATTCCAAAAACGAACCGCTGGTAAAGCGATAAATTTGCACCGCAATGAAATTTTTTCCCGATTTGTTCAAAAATTTAGTAATATTGAACTCCGACGGCAGGTAAGAATCTTCCGAATAACCTACCCATTGTCCGTTAACCCAAAGGTAATAACCCGGACCGGCGCCATTGAAACGCACGTAAACATCACGCCCGTCCCAGTTAGCCGGGATTGTAAATTCACGAAGATAACTTCCTACAGGATTTTTCATGCTGCTATTATATGTATAATCAGCGCGAGGCTCTACCTGAAGATTGTATGTCGAATTGTATGTAAAAGGATAGCGGGTATTTACATATAAAGGTTTATCCCAGTTTTTATTATTTCTAAGACCATATATCTGCCAAACAGAAGGCACTGTAATATCATCCCAACCGGATGCATTGGAAAATGATTTTTCGAAGTCCGCCGGTTTTTGAGCCGGATCCGGAACCCATTTGAATTTCCAGGTTCCATTCAATGATTGAAAATAATCCGATTGTTCGATTGACTTGGATTGCACATCCTGTTCGGTCTTAAAAGGGATTTCAAGTGTGCGCGCTTCTTCCCGGTTTTTCTGGGTAACCGTAACGTCATCCCATTCTGTTCCTGTATAAGTAGCCTGAGCCGAAACGGAGAGTACTCCCATCAGGCAAACGCCCAATGCGAAACAGATACGAATGTTTGATAAAAAGTTTTTCTTCATTATGATATTATTAATAATATATTGGGGTATATTCTTTTTCTTGTTTTTAACTTAGTTCTACGTAGTACGTATTACGTATTACGTAAAACAACTTTATATATAGCGTATTTACTGGCAGTATTAACCAAAATAAAATACAAACCATCGGAATAATTCAAGTCAATGGGTAAATCTCCGGAAGGCATCCGGTAGGTCGCCAATAATTTACCTGAAATATCCATCACTTTGATCTCGGCTTCCTTAAGAGAAGAAACAGTAATGCTTCCTGTCGAAAGAGTCGGGAATACAGAAACATCAGTATCAACCCATGAAGGAGCGATACTATTGTAATTTTTCGCTAACTCAGCTTGCCACAAAGCGCCTTCGTTCTTATCCGCATATATATAGGATCCGGCTACTGCCCGGTCTAAATTCACATATTTGGAAGTCCACATCGCTTTCATCTCAAAAGAGTTATCAATTGCATACTCCAGTTGGATTTGTCCGTCCTGATTTACTTTTGAACCAAGAATACATTTCCAGCCACCGTCTTTGTTGATATATTGTTCTTTAACACCAATATTGTAAACGTAAGTTCCTCCCTGAGCAGATGTGAATTTATACACAAAACTATCATCTGTTTCATTTAAAGGATTGATAACAAAATCTCCTTCATAAGATGTACCGGAATGCGCAACGGCTTGTAAATATAATCCGGAACCGAGATGTTTGAGATTATAGTATTTTCCTTCAACGACTTTATCCCCGGGTTTAACCGGTGTTTTTGAAATAGCTTCGATTCCAAGTTCCGCCACAGACGCAAATGATCTTCCGTTTACTTCCGATTTGGCAACGAATTTAAAATAACGGGCTTCAGGCTGGGTCGCAATCTTCACAACCTGTGGATTACTTGTATCAACAAAACTTCCGCCGGCATGCGCTCTGCTTCCAAAGTTATCGGGATCATTGCTGAAATAAATTTCATAGTTTTTTATTCTTCCGTTAGAGCCGTCCCGACGTCCCAAATAAATGAATTCTTTCACTTTGTAAGTATGAATCATATCAACAACAATTTCGTGAGGAAATTGCGCTGCCGGATCAGCATAACGGCTGTGCCAAATGGAGTTCACTTCATCATCTATGGCATAGATAGCTTTTTCAGCGCCACCCTGCTCGCTGGAGCAGCGAACTATCCGCCATTGGGTTTTATCTATAAACAAATTGAAATCAGCCGTAGTCACCATGCTGTCAAAATAACCGTCGGCTTTGGAGTAAGCTTCCACTTTTCCGCCATCCAATAAAGCAAAAGGCAATGTATATTGGATAAATTCACCATTATTAATACGATAATACATTTTCGCTCCGGTAGTTGCTGTCGCTAATTTCACACTTCCCGTTTTATCTCTCGATATTTCTACGGGAGTACACAATGGGCTTTCCACTCTTGCTTTTGCGGCAAGCTGTTCGTTACTCAACTTAGACGTAACCGGCATGATCATGAAATTGAAGATAGTAAATTCGGATTTTAACTCATATTTGCTCATTACATCGGCACCACAGCTGGCATTACCCAACGCGCGGTTTCTCGCATCCAAACAAACAACGGTATTGTCTATAAACGGTAATTCGTAAGGATGTTTAGCTCGGTCATTGCGGTTCTTAACCACGTCTCCCGCTCGCCAGTGACCTACCGTTGTAGCCATTTTTCCGGGAGCGACAAACATCACTCCAAGTCCATTTTTGTCTGTAAGAGTCGACCAGCGGATTTCTTCTTTATTTCCCATTTCCTGAGGCAGAATATAAGGAGTGAATTGGTCTGTTACTGTGATGTTG
>JAVBSK010000324.1:0-2679 GCA_031556755.1 Bacteroidales bacterium
TTATTGCATTTCAAATCAAACAAAATCTGCAAAAATTATAGATATTTTTATTCTTATTTGGAATTGTAGTATCTTTGCTAATTGAAACGAAAGAAAGACAAGCGCTTGAAATGAACTGACCTTTATACGTGATGATTTATATTCTTTGTTTTTTTGTGTTCTGGTGGTATAAATACTGCCATCAAACTACAAATATACAAAGAGATTTATTATAGTTTGATCGTGTAAGTTGTAAAGGGAGAGTGAAAATCGGTTGATGTTATTTTTCTCTTCTTTTGTCCCAAAATGAAATCATTCAAAACTATTTTTTAGAGACATACCTAATATGCAAGTTGTAATTATTAAATACAATGCGGGTAATATATACTCTGTTGAATATGCCTTAAAACGAATAGGAGTGGATCCTGTTATTACGGATGATGAAGAAATTATCCGTCAGGCTGACCGGATTATTTTCCCCGGACAGGGAGAGGCTTTGAACACGATGAGATACCTTAGAGAAAAGAATCTGGATCTTTTATTGACTGAGCTCAAACAGCCATTATTGGGAATCTGTATAGGGATGCAATTGATGTGTAAATATTCGGAAGAGGGAAATACGGATTGTTTGGGTATATTTGACGTGAATGTCCGGAAACTTTGTCCGGAAAAACATGAGGATAAAATACCTCATATGGGATGGAATCAGATTTTTAAGTTGAAATCAGGACTCTTTCAGAAGGAAACGGAAGATCAGTTTGTTTATTTTGTACACAGTTTTTATGTTCCTCTGAATGAATATACTATTGCGACGGCAAATTATATTCAACCATTCAGCGCTGCATTACAGAAAGATAATTTTTTTGCGACTCAGTTTCATCCCGAGAAAAGCGGAGACGCCGGAGAACAAATATTACGGAATTTTATAAATTTGAAATAATAAAAAAGGTTTAAAAGATAACTTATCAGTTAAATAAAAGATTATGGTTATTGCTGTAGATTTTGATGGTACAATAGTAGAACATGAGTATCCTAAAATTGGGAAACCAATTCCGTTTGCAATTGATGTTTTGAAACGTCTGCAACAGGAAGAGAATCACAGATTGATCCTCTGGACGGTGAGAGAGGGTGAATTGTTACAAGAAGCTGTTGATTATTGCGAAAATAGGGGCTTGAAATTTTACGCAGTCAATAAAAATAATCCGGATGAAGAAACTCCGGATCCGAGGAAATTGGTTGCGGAACTGTTTATCGATGACAGGAACCTGGGGGGATTGCCTGATTGGGGCATCATCTATAAAATGATCAAAGCAGGAGGGAAGTCTCTTTACAATTTTGAGGAACTGATGCTTGAAGGAGGTGAAGTTCAGCGTAAAAACAGAAAAAAGAATTTCTTCCTGAGATTGGGAGAGGCGATTGACAAAGCTCAGGGTAATAGTTACTAACAATGAAGTTGTCCGTTATCATTGTTAATTATAACGTCAAATATTTTCTGGAACAATGCCTGCGCTCTGTTTTGAAAGCAGTGAAAGGGATTGACTCGGAAATATTGGTTGTTGATAATAACTCATCTGATGATTCCGTTAATTACCTATACCCTTTGTTTCCATCTGTCATTTTTATCTCTAACAAGGACAATCCGGGGTTTTCGAAAGCAAATAATCAGGCAATCCAATCGGCAAAAGGGAAATACATTCTTTTGCTCAATCCGGATACCGTTATAGGAGAACAAACTTTGCTTCGTGTTTGTGAATTTATGGATTCTCATCCGGGAGCGGGAGGAGTAGGGGTGAGGATGATCGATGGTTCCGGACATTTCCTGAAAGAATCCAAGAGAGGATTCCCTAGTCCGTGGAATTCATTTTGTAAGATATTCGGTCTTTCCGCGATATTTCCCAAATCTTCTCTGTTTGCCAGGTATCATATGGGCTATTTGAGAGATGACGAAGTTCATGAAGTGGAGGTGCTTGCAGGCGCTTTTATGATGATAAAAAAGTCCGTATTGGATCAGATAGGTCTGCTTGATGAAGATTTTTTTATGTATGGAGAAGATATAGATTTGTCTTACAGGATAATACTTGGGGGGTATAAAAATTATTATTTACCAGAAACAATTATACATTATAAAGGAGAAAGTACCCGTAAAGACATTCGATATGTGAAGATTTTTTATCAGGCGATGTTGATATTTTTCAGGAAGTATTATCCCGGTTATGGTAAAATATATTCACTGCTTATTCGTTCCGGAATATATTTTCGAGCTATGTGTGCTGCATTGAATAAGTTGGTTTTCCCGGAAACCGGAAGAAAGAAAGTGAAGAATCGAAATTATATTGTATTTTCCACGGATGAAATGAAGTATGAAGATATGTTTAAAAGTATGCTTGAAAAGGAATCAAAACATAATTTATATTATATATATCATACTGATACAAAAATACTTATTTCTTCTAACGAAGTGTTAATAAACAAAGAAAAAAATAATTATGGCTTATCTTGAAAATGATTTAATCAGATTGAGGGCAATCGAACCTGAAGATTTGGATGTCCTATACAAATGGGAGAATGATTCGGAATTGTGGCGATGTGGAAGTACGGTGGCGCCTTATTCCCGTTATGCCCTGAAAGAATATATTTTAGAATCAAGGCATGATATTTTTCAATCCAAGCAATTACGTTTGATGATTGTCTGGAAGGAAA
>JAVBSK010000196.1:0-4301 GCA_031556755.1 Bacteroidales bacterium
CAAAAGATGCTAAGTAGCAAAGAATAATACGATTAAAAAAAGTAACAAATCAATATGAGTATAGATAAACTTGACCTGCAAAGCCCCGACTTTGTAAACGAGAATTTCGAGAAATTGGCTGCCTTATTCCCAAATTGTGTAACGGAGAGTGCCGAAGGAAAAGCTATAGATTTCGACCTGCTGAAACAGGAATTAAGTCATGCTGTAATTGATGGTAACCGGGAACGCTACCGTTTGGAATGGCCGGGAAAACGGGAAGCCATTGTTACCGCAAACCTGCCAACAACAAAAACACTTCGTCCGGTACGGGAAGATTCAGTCGATTATGACAATACAGAGAATCTCTATATTGAAGGAGACAACCTCGAAGTGTTGAAATTATTGCAGGAAAGCTACTTCGGTAAAATCAAAATGATATACATTGACCCTCCATACAATACAGGAAATGACTTTGTATATCGGGATAATTTTACCGGAGATAAAGAAGAAGAACTGTACGAAAGCGGGCAGATAGATGAATACAATCGTCGATTGGTTGCCAACCCGGAAGCTTCGGGACGTTATCATTCCGATTGGTTAAGCATGATGTATCCACGGTTGAAGTTGGCAAGGAATCTATTGACGGAGGATGGAGTGATTTTTATTTCGATTGATGATAATGAACTTCATAATATGAGAAAGCTTTGCGATGAAATATTTGGCGAAACAAATTTTATAAGTGGAATAACTCGATTAACCAAAACAGGAGGCGCGAAAGGTAAATTTTTCACGCCAAATGTGGAATATCTATTAGTATATTCTAGAAATATAGAAAATACTAAACCATTTCGCTCAATTCTAGACCAAGCCCAAATTGAACGATATTACAATAAAATAGAAACTACTGGTGAAAGAAAAGGAGACATATATGGAGAGGAACGATTATATAAAGCGAGTTTAGACCCCAGACCAAATCAACGATATTGGATAGAATGCCCTGATGGATCTTTTGTTATCCCCCCTGGAAAAAACTTCCCAGAACTTGTTAAACTAGGAGAAAAAATCCTACCCACATCTGAAGATGGAGTTTGGAAATGGACATTTGATCGTTTCCAACAAGAGTTAAATAAAAACAACATCGTGTTTAAAGAGACAAATACGTCTTCGTTAGTCGATGAGACAAATAATCCAGCTAAATGGAACTTGTACAATAAGCTATGGCTTGATGAACAAAACGACAAAGGCGTAGTACCTCCTAACTTTATAGATAAATTTGAGAATAGACAGAGTTCAAAAGAATTAAAAGAATTAGATATTCCGTTTGATTTCGCTAAGCCAACATCATTGTTGCGTCATTTATTGATTATTGTTGGATTAGATAAAAATGATATCATTCTCGACTTCTTTTCCGGTTCAGCTACTACCGCCCATGCCGTTATGCAGTTGAACGCCGAAGATAGTGGTGACCATAAATATATCATGGTACAACTTCCTGAGCAAACCGATGAAAAAAGTGAAGCCTACAAGGCAGGGTATAAAAATATCTGCGAAATAGGGAAAGAACGCATTCGTCGTTCTGCCAATAAAATAAAAGAAGAAAAACGAGCCAAAGCCGAAAAAGAAGGCATGTTCGCCGACTTTGAAGATACACAAGACTACGGTTTTCGTGTCTATCGCTTAGCTGACAGTAATATGCAGGATGTCTATTACCGTCCGCAAGATTATAAACAAGAAACACTTGATATGTTTGATGACAATATCAAGCCCGACCGCACGCCGGATGATTTGTTGGTACAAGTGATGCTTGATTGGGGGCTTCCGCTTTCGTACAAGATTGAACAAGCCACAATAAACGGCAAGCAGGTATTTAAAGTTGCACAGGATTCACTCTTTGCTTGCTTTGATAAAGGCATAGATGAAGCTTTCGCCAAAGAAATAGCCAAAGAAAAACCATTGCGTATCGTTTTCCGCGACAACGGATTTGCCAACGATACAGCAAAAACCAATGTCCAGCAGTTATTGAAACAGTTAAGCCCGGAAACGGAAATGAAAGTGATTTAAAAGTAGAGATATGGAAGAATTGAATAAAATAGATAATGAACAAATAATAGACAATGAAGATACCTCTTCAGGCAATGTTACCATTACTCACCCGTTTAATCCTAACGAAATAGAGATAGAAACGCCTCCCTATACTGTGGGCTATCTGATTGATCGTATGGAACATAATGAAATCAATATGAATACCGATTTTCAACGGGAGGGAAATTTATGGTCGGCTGATAAACAGAGCCGTTTGATTGAGTCTATTTTGTTAGGTCTGCCTTTACCTGCATTTTATTTTGACACAATGAATCCACAATGGGATATTGTTGATGGGCTACAACGCTGTTGCTCTATTGAAAATTTTTGTGTCAAAAAAACATTGAAATTGACAGGATTGGAATTTTTGGGGCAAATGGATGGCAAACTCTACTTGGAGGGAATTGGCTTTGATGATTTGGATCGTACTTTGCAACGTAGCATCATAACTCGCCCTATTACTGTAAATCTTATAAAAAGGGCAAAACGAAATATTCGCTTTATTCTATTTAAACGCTTGAATACTGGAGGTCTTGAATTGACCCCTCAGGAAATTCGCAATGCTGTTTATCAGGGAAGGGCAGCAGACACAATTAAGCACCTAGCTAAAACAGACGAATTCAGAATGGCTACCGGATGGAGAATCCCTACCAATAGGATGCAAGATCGTGACTTTGTGAGCCGTTTTATTGCATTCTATTTAATTAATTTTACTGATTACCAGCCGGGATTGGATGATTTTATCAATTCAAGTATGGATTTGCTGGAAAAAGCAGATACTGACCATCTGGAATCAAACTTTAAGCGATCATTGCAATTAGCAATGGATATATTTAACAATGACGCTTTCCGTAAACGTACAAGTAAGGAAGATAATCGCCGTCCGGTTAATAAAGCTTATTTTGAGGTTATTGCTGTAAGCTTTGCCAAGTTGAGTAGTGATGAAGAAATTTTGGTTCGTGAAAATTCTGAACTATTAAAAGATAATTTGATTGAATTAATGAATAATGATCGATATAGTAACGCTTTATCTGCCGGAACAGGGACAAAAGACAGTGTGACTATTCGTTTTTCATGGTTTCAACAGGTATTACAAAAAAGTATAAATGGTTTTAAAATAAAAGTAAGTGATGATAACAAAATTGAAAATTTCGAACTTTAAGTCACACCGGGATACGGAATTATCTACCGGAGCGCTAACATTGCTTACCGGAATTAACAGTTCTGGAAAGTCAAGTGTATTGCAATCGCTACTTTTACTAAGGCAAAGTTTTAAAAAAGGAAGGCTAAGCACAGGACTAGATTTGAATGCTCCTTTATGCGATATAGGGAAGGGGAGTGATGCCCTTTATCGTTTAGCTACAGATGAAATTATTTCTTTTTTCCTTACCACAAATAGTGGCTCTACTCACTATTTTAACTTCAATGCAAAAGGTAAATATGAAGATACTTTTTTGCCTCAAGAACAGCCAATATTATTGAAAGGAGAGTTATTAGAGTTGTCTCTATTTACCAATAAATTTCAGTACTTAAGTGCTGCAAGATGGGCAGGTCTTAATCTTTATCCAATGGATTCTTATGCTGTGGAAACAGAAAAACAGTTATCTCTAAACTATGGACAAGGAGAATTAGTTGCTCATTTTTTAGAATATTTTGGTGATCACAGAGATTTTAATATCAAATCGGATAGCATACTCCATCCAAGTAGTTCTAGTAAAAAGTTATTGGATCAAACTATTGCGTGGGAACAGGAAATAAGCCCACAAGTGACCTTAAAACCGCTCAAAAAAGCAGATAAGGTATCCATTGAATATGGATACAAAGGGATAGGCCACACCCCTCCTATAAGTAATTTACAAACTAAAAATATTGGTTTTGGGATCTCTTGTTCTCTTCCAATCATAGTGGCTTTACTTTCTGCTGAACCAGGAGCGTTATTATTAATAGAAAACCCAGAGGCACATTTACACCCGCGTGGACAGTCAAAATTAGCAGAACTTATTGCGCTGACAGCACAGAGCGGAGTTCAAATAATAGTCGAAACTCATAGTGACCACATCATTAATGGAACATTAATCGCTTGTAAAAAATATGAATTACACGAAAGTGGTATAGATCGAAATAATGTGAAACTTTTCTATTTTGGAGAAAAAGACGAAAAACATGCCTCAACATTTGAAAACATTAAAATTCTTGAAGGAGGAAAAATAGATAAACAACCAGATGGCTTTTTTGACCAA
>JAVBSK010000248.1:0-30168 GCA_031556755.1 Bacteroidales bacterium
TGTATAAAGGATCACATGTACAAAAACGATTATTACAACTGTCAATATCATAAACGGAGGAACCGGTTTGTAAGCAACTGCGGAAATCAATCCCAGCACCAGACATATTGCAAAAAACAAAACGACCGATGTGGAATATGGCAAGACTTCCAACATCAGCAAAAAACAAGGAATCGGAATAATTCCCATTGCCGGATTACGAAAATTGAGTTTATATTTTGTTTCTTTCATACACATTTCAATCTTAAAAGCACCTTATGAATGGTACCTTATAACAACTAATTAATCCTATTTGTTTTTGTGTAATTCTATTTGCAGAAATCAATAGAATGATAAGAAGAACGTACTAACGGCGCACTTCTCACATGGATAAAACCTTTATCTTTTGCAACAATTCCGTATTTTTCAAAGACATCGGGATGGATGTATTCCGATACCGGCACATTCTTCCGTGAAGGTTGCAGGTATTGTCCTATGGAGAGATAGAAACAGCCGGCATTCAATAAATCATCGAATAAATCAAAAACTTCGGCTCGGGTTTCTCCCAATCCCAACATCAATCCTGATTTGGCTTTGTTTCCCGAAGAAGAAATATATTTCAGCACATCCAAACTAGTTTCGTACCGCGCAACACTCCGGATTTGGGGAGTCAATCTTCGTACGGTTTCCATATTATGTGATATAATGTCAGGCTGTTCTTTGATAATCATATCCAGCAGACGCTTTTCAGCTTTGAAATCGGGAATCAAGACCTCCATCGTCACGGAAGGAGCGATTTGTTTGATCTGAGCAATTGTCTTCGCCCAGTGAGAAGCCCCATAATCCGGTAAATCATCGCGATCTACCGACGTCAAAACGACATGTTTCAACTGCATGGAAAGAACAGATTCAGCAATTCTTTCAGGTTCTCCTGGATCAAGCGGCAAAGGTTTGCCTGTTTGTGTATTACAGAACCGGCAGGAACGGGTACAGATATCTCCCGCAATCATAAAAGTCGCAGTTCCTTTGTTCCAGCATTCTCCCATATTCGGGCACTTTCCGCTTTGACAGATTGTGTGTAACTTATTTTCTCCTATTATTTTTCCTGTTTCGGAAAATGTCTTGTTGTTTCCAAGAGAAATTTTGAGCCATTCGGGCTTACGCATATATTTATTGGATAAAACAGTAGATATAAAGAAGTTAAATCTATAAAGATTGTATCAACCGATTTCAATCCCGAAACCGGATTTATTCTATTTCAATTGACTGTTGAGAAATTCCGTCATTCTCGTATATAAGTGATAACGGGTCTTACTGCCCAACAAGCTATGGTTCTTACCTGTATAAATTTGCATATCAAATTGTTTACCTGCTTCCACCAAAGCATCTGCATAGTACAATGTATTTTGATAATGTACATTATCATCGGAAGTTCCGTGAATCAGTAGTAATTTTCCCTGTAAATTCTGCACAAAACTAATGGGAGAAGAATTGGTATATCCCGTAAAATTCTCGTTAGGCGTACGCATGAATCTTTCCGTATAAACCGTATTGTAATATTTCCAGCTTGTAACCGGGGCGACTGCAACGCCCGCCTTGAAAACATCTGTTTTACTCATCGACATCAGGGTGTTATATCCGCCATAGCTCCAACCCCAGATAGCCATATTGTTTTTATCCACATAAGGCAAGGTTGCCAGGTAATCAGCGGCAGCGATCTGGTCATCGGATTCCAATTGACCCAGATTCATATAAGTACACTTTCTGAACTCTTCTCCACGGGCGCCTGTACCCCTCCCATCGACACACACAACGATATAACCGGCGGCAGACAGATAATACTCCCAATCTATTTTAAATCTGTCCAACACTTCCTGACTTCCGGGACCACTGTATTGATACATCACAACAGGATATTTCTTGCCGGGAGAAAAATTCAAAGGTTTGACCATCCATCCATTCAATTCCATGCCTTGCGGGAGGTTGAAAGAAAAAAATTCTTTCGTTGCCAACTTGATATTCGATAACTTATCTTGCAGGGCTTTATTATCTTCCAGCAATACAAGTTCTTTTCCCTTGGCTGTTTCTTGAATGGTAGTAACCGTCGGAGTAACCGCATTCGAAAACTGGTTGATAAAATAATTGAAATTATCGTTGAATGAAGCGTTGTTAGTTCCGGTTTTCAGAGATAATTTTGTTTTGTTTCCTTTAATATCAATTTTATAAACCGCCCTTCTCAATGGACTTTCCTCCGCAGACTGGTAGTATACTGTTTGAGATACAGGGTCAATCCCATAACAAGCTGTCACATCCCAATTTCCGGAAGTCAATTGTTTTTGTAGAACTCCCGTAAGAGAATAGAGATAAATATGAGTAAATCCGCTTTTCTCGCTCAAATAAACAAAATGTTGAGGAGTGAAAGAAATGAACTTCAACAGGTCGGGATCAATATAAAATTTATTTTCCTCTTTCAGAACCAGTTTTGAAACTGCCGATTTAGGGTTTACATAATACATCGAAAAAACATTCTGCGCACGGTTCAATGTCATTACGGCCAATTGTTCAGGACTGGTTGTAAATCTGATCAGAGGAATATAGTCATCCGACTCCATCGGAACATTCATTTTTTTGATATCTTTTGTCTCTACATTGTAGGAATAACATCCCACAACAGCATTTTTCTCCCCTGCTTTCGGATACTTGAACGATTGAAATCCGGGATATAAAGAACCATCAAATAGCTGCATATCAAACGAAGGCACCTGAGCCTCGTCAAATTTAACAAATGCCAACATCTTACTATCCGGAGACCAGGACATCAAATTGGTGATAATAAACTCTTCTTCATATACCCAGTCGGTGATTCCGTTCAGAATCTTGCCTATAGCGCCATCCCTGGTCACCTGAGACTCCGTGTCGTAATCGAATTTTTTCAGCCATATATTGTTATCTTTCACATAGGCACACATTCTTCCATCCGGAGAAAAAGTCGGAATCATCGCCTTTCCTTTTGTATCCGAGAGAGGTTTCAGAAAATTCCTTCTTACATCATAATCATAAAAATCCGCTTTCCATGAACGACGGTATATATATTCCTCATTGTTCCAAACTATAATTCTGAAGCCATTTGGACTGATTACATAACCGGAAATAGCATCTAAAACGGTTTCTCTGACCGTTTTTACATCGAAAACAACTCCAACTTCTTTTCCATCCTTATATGCATATTTCAAAATCTTCGTTTTATCCGTGCTTAACATCGTATAATGCTCCCCATCGGGCATAGACTGAATGTCGGGAACCTGTCGCGGAACAAATTTCCTGTCTGTAATGTCTTTCAAATTAATAGCCTGTTGTCCATTTTGAGAATTTATAACGGAAGTAGACAAAAATAATAAAATCAAAAAAAATACGCATCTCATATATCAACCTTTATTTTATAAGAATACAAAACTATCAATGGTTTTTGAATACACCTTATCCTGCCATTCAGCATCTAACAGTAAAGAAAAAAAGGAAGCACAAAGATACAAAAATTGTTTTATTCTTTCTCCTTGTCAATAGGAATACTTTTGAATCCGTCTTCAGGATCACTCCCTCTCATCATCGGAAGAGATCCTGTTTTTTTATACATAAAACGCAAATAGCTCTTTTTCACACAAGGAACAGGGCCGTCTCCGGTAAGATAAATCAAACCCGATTGATCCGAAGGATTGAAATAATAAAAATTAAGACAAGGCTTTTGTTCATAAGTCAACTCCGGATATTTGGTAATATACGAAGGCTGAATCAGATATCGGATCTGAAATGTGTCTACTCTCAATAAAGTTGAAGTGATATTCAGCAACCGGCCGTATTCAAATCCAATAAAAACAGGAATAGCAGTGATCAAAACAGACAAATAAATCAAAATGGATAATAACCGGGGCTTCAGATTAATTCCGGACAAAAGGAAAGCTACCGGATAAAACAGGACCGGGAGTAAATAACGAAACTGGCTGTAAGAAAACAAAATCAACAAAAACGCCAATGTAAAAAACAAAAAAACTGGTAATTCTTTTCTTCTTTTAAAACTTACCCAAGCATACAATACATAAGCCAGGGAAGAAAATACAAACAAAATAACACTCATTAAATCATTTGATCCGAAGGATTTAAAATTGAAATTATCTTCAGGAGCGATCACATTTATACCCTTCGGAACCGTCCAATCCAACGGAAACGAAAATCCCATATAAGGAGCAAACGGACATCCGGAAAGCCAGACGCCTTTAACGACATATATAATTCCCAAGAATAAGGAATAACAAAGCGCCACTTTCCAATTCTTCTTGTTCAGTAGAAAAAATATCAAGACCAGAATAGGAACTATACTGAACTTCAGAAATATCAAAAATACGGATAATAAAATCGCCAGTAAACTTCCATCCTTCGTTCTGTTTAACACCAAATAAATAACAATCAATGTAATCAGAAAAAGAGGGAGATCCACCGACGGCGCATCGACAAACTGGAACCAGAAAATAAAAAATACCGGAAGAAAAAAAAGCCAACGATTGGTTTGATATTCCGAATATTTCCTTGCGGTATTGATCTTTTCAAGCCATAAACAAGTCGTTAAACAAATAAGAAGTCCATTGATGTCATTGAACCGGGCATAGCAAAAATTAAGATTATAGGCCGCCTGCAAAGCATGCCAGCCGCTACCGTGACTGAGATAGACATGCAAATTTGCCAAGCCTTTCACCCATCCATATTCGTTGATCCATTCGATTGTTTGGATGTAATACGTTTCATTATCAATCAAAAACGGGAATAAAGAACTCCGGACGGCGCTCAGCAGAATGACCAACAATAATAATATCTTACAAAATCTGTCCCAGTGAGTGAGTTGTATTATTTTTTCCCTCCAGACCTTTCCGAAGCGAAAAAATAAGGCGGCCGTAAATACGACATTCAAACAAAAATATTCTATGTGAATCCGATAAAAAAATGCAAAAACCGTTACGACAATCGTTTGAAAAACCATTCCTAACAAAAATGATTCTCCAATCGTTTTCAATCTCGACCTGAACATGCAATAATTAATCAGCTCTCCTTGTAGGGAAATCACCCGCACCGGATATATCCAGGATAACAATATCAACAACATGAGTTTATGATATAAATTGAATCCGCAAATCTATTCATATTTTTCCACTTACATACAAAAAAACAAAAGCAGATATACATATTTTGTTGAGTTCGAACAGTTTCTTGTTTTACAAAAATAATTATCTTTGTGCGTTTAAATAAAATATAACTGTCTTAAAAGATATCATTTGAATGGCCGTAAAAATTGTTGAAGTAACCAACGATTCAATGTTGAGGGAGTTTGTTGAATACAACATCAAACTCTATGAGGATTGTCCTTATCATGTTCCCACATTGATTTCGGACGAAATAATGACTCTGAATTCAAAATGCAATCCTGCCTTTGAGTTTTGCGATGCAAAGTATTTTCTGGCTTACAAAAATGGAAGTATCGTAGGAAGAATCGCCGGAATCATCAATCACAGAGCCAATACAACATGGAAGCAGCAATACGCCCGTTTCAGTTTCGTCGACTTCATTGATGACCACGAAGTTTCAAAAACATTGTTCGAAACAGTTGAAAATTGGGCCAAATCACAAGGAATGGTAGCCTTACAGGGACCACTCGGATTTACCGACCTGGATCATGAAGGACTGTTAATTTACGGATTCGAAGAGTTGGGGACCATGGCCACATGTTACAGTTATCCTTATTACAAGGAACATTTTGAAAGACTGGGATTTGTCAAAGATCAGGATTGGCATGAATTCAGAATCAAAATTCCCGAAAAAACACCTGAAAAATTTCAGAAAGTAGCAGACGTCGTTTCCCAAAGGTATGGGTTGAAAGTCAAGAAGTTCAAAAAAACAAAGGAAATATGGCCTTATGCTTCCCGAATATTTGAATTGTGGAACGAAGCCTACAAACCTTTATACGGATACTCGGCGCTGTCTCCCAGGCAAATAGAATATTACATCAAAATGTATATTCCGATGCTGCGGCTGGATCTGGTCACCCTGATCGTAAGAGAAAGCGACGATTCTGTGGTCGGCGTAGGGATTACATTGCCCAACTTATCAATAGCTTTACAGAAATCAAGAGGAAATCTGATGCCTTTTGGTTGGATATACCTGCTCAAAGCGCTTTATATGAAAAATGATGTCGTAGACTTATACATCATCGGCGTATTGCCTGAATACCAGAACAAAGGTGTCAACGCTATGGTATTTGCAGACTTAATCCCTATTTATAACCAGAAAGGATACATTTATGCAGAAAGTAATCCCGAATTGGAATTAAATACTAAAGTACAATCCCAGTGGGGATTATTCGACATCAGACATCATAAAACAAGGAGAGCGTTTATAAAACGTTTTTAAGTCATTAGTTGTTGGATTAAATACCAAGATCAAAATAAAGAAATATATCTGATTGAAAACAGCAAAATAAATATTTCATTCTTTCTATGGAAGAGAACAACATACAAGCTATCGCAAACGAAGTAGAATACAGCGAAGACAATATCAAAACGCTTGAATGGTGGGAACATATTCGTCGCCGTCCGGGAATGTACATAGGAAAACTCGGAGATGGCACTTATGCCGACGACGGAATTTATGTCTTACTAAAAGAAGTCTTGGACAATGCGATGGACGAATACATGATGGGATACGGAAAAATAATACGTATCACCATTGATGAAGGTGTTGTAACTATCCGCGATTATGGACGGGGTATCCCTTTGGGTAAAGTGGTGGACGCATCCTCCAGAATGAATACGGGAGGAAAATACGATTCCAAAGCATTCAAAAAGTCCGTAGGACTGAATGGAGTCGGAATCAAAGCCGTCAATGCCCTATCTTCCAACATGTTGGTACAAAGTTTTCGCGATGGAGAGACAAAAGCGGTAGAATATTGTCGCGCTCAAATCGTCGATGATCTGCCCATACGTTCTTCTCATGAACAGAATGGCACTCTGGTTAACTTCATTCCCGATGAGGAAATTTTCAAAGGATATGAATTCAAGGACGAATATGTTGAAGCTTTACTGAAAAACTATGTATTCCTGAATTCCGGATTAACCATCGAGTACAACGGCAAAAAATTTTATTCCAGAAACGGACTGGTGGATTTGCTGAATGAATATATGACATCCGATCCGCTATATCCTATTATTCACCTGCAGGGAGAAGATATTGAAGTCGTTCTCACTCATGCGAACCAGTACGGAGAAGAATATTATTCATTCGTCAACGGACAACATACGACACAAGGGGGAACTCATTTATCCGCATTTCGCGAATCTGCGACAAAAGTCATCAAAGAATATTTCAACAAGAACTTTGAATACGCCGATATCCGCAGCGGATTCATTGCCGCCATCAGCATCAAAGTAGAAGAACCCGTTTTTGAATCCCAGACCAAAACAAAGCTGGGTTCCAAAGACATGGGACCCGAAGGACCTTCCGTCGCCAAATTTATCGGAGATTTCATCAAAAAAGAGTTAGACAACTTCCTGCATAAACATTCGGAGACTGCAGAAAACATGCTGAAAAAAATCATGGATTCTGAAAAAGAGCGCAAAGCGATTGCAGGAGTTACTAAATTAGCCAGGGAACGGGCAAAAAAAGCAAACCTTCATAACAAAAAACTGAGGGATTGCCGCATACATTACAGCGATCACAAAGGAGAGAATCTGGATGAAACATGCATCTTCATCACGGAAGGAGATTCCGCCAGCGGTTCCATCACGCAAAGCCGAGACCCGAACTTTCAGGCGGTATTTAGTCTGAGGGGAAAACCGTTGAATTGTTTTGGATTGACAAAGAAAATCGTATATGAAAACGAGGAATTCAATTTGCTCCAGGCGGCATTGAATATAGAAGACGGACTGGAAGGATTGCGCTACAACAAAGTGATTATAGCCACCGACGCAGATGTGGACGGAATGCACATCCGCTTGCTGATCATCACTTTTTTCCTGCAATTTTTCCCCGATCTGATCAAAAATAATCATGTTTTCATCCTGCAAACGCCTCTGTTCCGCGTCAGAAACAAAAAAGAAACCATCTATTGTTATTCGGAAGAAGAACGCATCGCCGCCATAGAGAAACTGAAACCCAATCCGGAAATCACCCGGTTCAAAGGATTAGGGGAAATTTCGCCTTCCGAGTTCAAAAATTTCATTGGTAAAGACTTACGTCTAGACCCCGTAACGATGAAAAAACAAGATTCCGTGAAAGAAATGCTGGAGTTTTACATGGGAAAAAACACATCGGAACGTCAAAATTTCATCATCGAAAACTTAGTCATTGAGGAGGATGTATAAATGAAAAAAACAGCTATATTCCCTGGAACTTTCGACCCTTTTACCATCGGACACGAATCGATCGTAAAAAGAGGATTGAATTTCGTCGATGAAATAGTGATTGCTATCGGAGTCAATCAGAATAAAAAAACTTTTTTTTCGTTGGAAGACAGGATCAAAATGATTTCATCCCTGTTTGAAAATGAAGCTCGCGTCAGTGTCAACCATTACGACATTCTGACAGTAGATTTTGCAACGAATATCGGAGCTCAATTCATACTGAGAGGCATTCGTTCCGTGAGCGATTTCGAGTATGAAAAAAACATTGCCGACGTCAACCGCAAAATATCGGGAATAGAAACTTTTGTTTTATATACGGAACCGGAACATACTCATATCAGTTCTTCCATCGTCAGGGAATTGTTGATATACGGGAAAAATATAGATGATTTTGTTCCTGAAAAATTAGATATCCACAGGTATATATCAGATAAAAAACTATAAACTTAATTTTAGAAACTTGCTAATTCACTCAAAATGAAAAATAAATTATTCGTTTCTGTACTTTTACTCGTTTCCTCTATTTCTATTTTCGGACAGGGAGAAGCCGGCAGAAAACTCAATATGGTGATGTTTGCCATCGAAAACATGTATGTGGATAACGTGGATGGGAATAAACTGGCGGAAAACGCCATTATCGCTCTGCTAAAAGAATTAGACCCACACTCCAATTACCTGAACGTAGACGAAGTGAAAGAAATGAATGAACCTCTGCAGGGTAATTTCGACGGCATCGGGATTCAATTCAACATGCTGACCGACACGCTCTACGTAGTAAGCGTGATATCGGGAGGCCCCTCCGATAAAGTAGGATTGCTGGCCGGAGATCGCATTATCTCCGTGGAAGACAGCCTGATATCCGGAGTAAAAATGAAAAGCACCGATATCATGAAAAAATTACGAGGAAAAAAAGGAACTACCGTCAATGTGAAAGTTCTTCGCAGCGGGGTGCCCGACCTCATCAGTTTCAAGATTATCCGAGACAAGATTCCCATCTACAGCTTGGAGGCTTCCTACATGATTGATAAGGAAACTGGTTACATTCGTTTGAACCGCTTTGCAGCGACAAGCCACGAAGAGTTTATCAAAGCATTCAAAGACTTGAAAACAAAGGGAATGAAAAATCTCATCTTTGATTTACAAGGCAACGGCGGAGGGTATCTGCAAGCAGCAACCGAAATCGCTGACGAATTTCTCGGAAACAATAAAACAATCGTTTACACCGAAGGAGCCAAACAAAAGAGAGAAGATATGGAAGCTTCCGGGAAAGGGTTATTCGAAACCGGAAAATTAGTCGTGTTGATTGATGAAACATCGGCTTCGGCCAGCGAAATCGTCACGGGAGCTGTCCAAGATTGGGACAGAGCCGTCGTCGTCGGAAGAAGAAGTTTCGGAAAAGGACTGGTACAAAGGCCGATTCCACTACCCGACGGTTCCATGATCCGCCTCACAACCGCTCGTTATCATACGCCAACCGGCCGTTGCATTCAGAAACCATACGAAAGTGGAGACTCCGACAGTTACAATAAAGATTTAGCCGACCGCTACAACCGTGGAGAAATGCTTAGTGCAGACAGCATTCATTTTCCGGATTCGTTGAAATACAATACCTTGGTAAACAAACGTGTAGTTTATGGGGGAGGTGGGATCATGCCTGATTATTTTGTTCCTGTCGACACAACCAAATTTACCGCCTTTCATCGCAACCTGGTAGCCAAAGGAACAATGAACAAGGTGGTTATGAATTATATCGACAAAAACAGGACTTTCCTCAAGAAAGAATATCCGAACATCAAAAAGTTCATCAATAAATTCACGGTTGAAGAGCAACTGATGAATGAATTGCTGGTCATGGCCAAGGCCGATAAAACAGCTCAGTATATTGACCAGGACCAAGAGGAAGACAACAAGCAAAATGCGGACTCCATTCAATCCAACGAATTGACACAAAAAGACATGGAAGAATTTAAAAAATCTTCCCCTCTGATAAAAATCCAACTAAAAGCGTTGATAGCAAGAGATCTGTGGGAAATGAGCGAATACTTTCAGGTCATGAATCAGGAAAACGACTCTTACATCAAAGCCATAGAAATAATAGGAAACACAGAACTTTACAATAAAATACTGAAAGGGAAGTGATTCTGAACCCTAATTGTTATTCATCCGGGTTTCTATATGAAGAATGTACTCAATGAAATATATTTCAGGATATTATACGGGCTGGCTTATTTAGTCAGCCTGCTTCCTTATTCCGTCTTATATGCATTTTCATTTCTCAGTTACATATTTGTGTACAACATATTCGGGTACCGTAAAACCGTAGTAATCCAGAACATATCGCGTTCTTTTCCCTCAAAAAACTACGACGATATAAAAAATATAAGCAAAGATTTTTACCGGAAATTTGTCGACCATTTCGTTGAAATCTTAAAACTTCGCTCCGTATCTCCCCGGAAGTTAGCCCGGCGCGTACAGTTTGTCAACTTCGATATCATCAAAAAATATTTGGCAGAAGGACGAAAAGTAATTGTAGGAGTAGGACACTGTGGAAACTGGGAAATGTTTAATATATTACCTTACAGCGAATCATTGGAGATGTATGTAGTTTATAAACCTCTAAGGAATAAAATACAGGACCGCATCATGTTCAGGTTACGCACCCGCTTCGGAGTTAAGATGATTCCCGCCAAACAAATTGGAAGACATATCCTGAAAAATAAAGGAATTCCACAAGCCTATTTTCTCATCGGAGATCAATGCCCAAGCAGGGTAGATGAAACATACAGGATGACTTTCCTGAACCAATCTTCCGCCATGTTCCCTGGAATTGAAAAGTTAAGTATAGCTTGTGATGCTGTCGTTACTTACCTGAACATCACACAGAAAAAAAGGGGATATTACAAGGTGGAATGTATACTACTGACAGAAAAACCCAAAACCATGAAAGAAACCGAAATCACCCGTCGTTATGCAGATTTGCTGGAAGCAAATATCAAACAGGAACCATCAGGATGGTTGTGGACGCATAAAAGATGGAAACGTTGAAAAAACAATCCTTTTGGAAATTAATTCCGGAACAAGAATAATCACTGGTTGCGAACACAGAAAAGACAAATACAAAAATAAGATTTTGAATACAAACTTTTTGCTAAAAACGAACCGTAAAAAAGAAAAAAATTGTAATTTCGCAGTCGGAAATAATAACATTTTATTCTAAATAAATTTTTCAATTATGAAGAAGTATAATTTCAATGCAGGACCTTCCATCCTACCCAAAGAGACCATCGAAGAAACAGCAAAAGCAATCATGGATTTCAACGGTTCGGGACTTTCGATCATGGAAATCAGTCACCGTTCAAAAGATTTTGAAGCAGTGATGGATGAAGCTATCGCTTTATTCAAAGAATTATTGAATATTCCGGAAGGTTATTCGGTATTGTTCCTTGGAGGAGGTGCAAGTCTCCAATTCTCAATGGTTCCATTCAACTTTTTCAATAAAAAGGCCGCTTATCTGAATACAGGCACCTGGGCGTCGAAAGCATTGAAAGAAGCGAAATTTTTCGGAGAAACAATAGAAGTAGCATCCTCCAAAGATGCCAATTTCTCATATATTCCTAAAAACTACACCGTTCCCGCCGATGCGGATTATTTCCACATCACAACCAACAACACCATTTTCGGGACGGAAATCAGAACAGATATTGATTCTCCCATACCTTTGGTAGCAGACATGTCTTCCGATATTTTTTCCCGTCCGGTCGATGTATCCAAATATGTACTTATATATGGCGGTGCACAAAAGAACCTGGCTCCTGCCGGTGTCACTTTTGTTATTGTCAAAGATGATATGCTGGGAAAATTAGAACGTCAGATACCAACGATGTTGGATTACCGAACACACATCAAGGACGGTTCCATGTTCAATACTCCTCCCGTCGTTCCTATTTATGCAGCCTTGCAAACATTGAGATGGTTGAAAGCATTGGGAGGTTTAGAAGTTATGGAAAAAATAAACCTTGAAAAAGCAGCCATTCTGTATGATGAAATCGACAGAAACACCGTGTTCAAAGGTACAGCAGCTAAGGAAGATCGCTCCATTATGAATGTTTGTTTCGTAATGAACGACGGTTTTGAGAATTTAGAAGAAGAATTCTATAAATATGCAACATCAAAAGGAATGGTCGGTATCAAGGGACATCGTTCTGTCGGCGGATTCCGCGCTTCTATCTACAATGCAATGCCCAGAGAAAGCGTTCAAGCATTGGTGGATATAATGAAAGAATTTGAAGCAATAAAAAAATAAATATCTAAAATACAACTCATTAAGTATGCAAACAATTGACGGATTCAACTTTGCCGGAAGCAAAGTTTTTGTGAGAGTAGATTTCAACGTTCCTTTGAATGAAAATTTTGAGATTACAGATGATACCCGTATCCGCGCAGCTCTCCCCACTTTGAAGAAAATCATCAATGATGGAGGAGCACTGATCATCGGATCTCACCTGGGACGCCCGAAAGGTGTTACTGATAAATATTCCCTGAAACACATCATAGGACGAGTTTCCGAATTGTTGGGTGTAGATATTCAATTTGCCAATGACTGTATGGGAGCGGAAACGGCTGAAAAAACGGCTAACCTGAAAGCCGGAGAAGTTTTGATGTTGGAAAACCTTCGTTTTTATGCCGAAGAAGAAGGAAAACCCAGAGGCCTGGCAGAAGATGCTACGGACGAAGAAAAAGCAGCAGCTAAAAAAGCTGTGAAAGAAAGCCAAAAATCGTTCACAAAAAACCTGGCCTCTTATGCCACCGTATATGTTAACGACGCTTTTGGAACTGCACACCGCGCCCATGCATCCACCGCACTGATCGCCGACTATTTCGATGCAGAACACAAATTATTCGGATTCCTGATGCAAAAAGAAATTGATGCAGTTGAAAAAGTAATGAAAGACACCGCCCGTCCGTTTACAGCAATCATGGGTGGTTCTAAAGTTTCTTCAAAGATAGAAATTATAGAAAACCTGATGACTAAGGTAGATAACCTGATTATTGCGGGGGGAATGACTTACACTTTCACTAAAGCATTGGGCGGTCAAATCGGCATGTCAATCTGCGAAGATGACAAACTGGATCTGGCGCTTGAATTATTAGAGAAAGCTAAAGCAAGCAATGTGAATATCGTATTGGCGGTTGACGCTAAAATCGGCGATGATTTTAGCAATGACGCTAACACTCAGCTTGTTAACGTAAGAGAAATTCCTGATGGATGGGAAGGTTTGGATATCGGCCCAAAAACAGAGGAAATTTTTGCAGATATCATTAAAAAATCAAAAACAATCCTTTGGAATGGCCCTACGGGAGTATTCGAATTCGAAAACTTTACTCATGGATCCCGTTCTGTCGCCAATGCAATCGTTGAAGCAACCGCTAACGGAGCTTTTTCTCTGGTCGGAGGAGGAGATTCTGTCGCCTGCGTAAATAAATTCGGAGTAGCAGACAAAGTTTCCTATGTATCCACAGGAGGTGGCGCTTTACTTGAATTCATCGAAGGCAAAGAACTTCCGGGAATCAAAGCGATCAGAGGATATTAATAGCTGACATCATTCACAACACAAAGGCACGGAGAGAGCATATTATGCGACTTTGTGTCTTCGTGTTTTTAAATAATTTCTTTTTCAATGGTCAATGCAAGTATTATTACGATTGGAGACGAACTACTGATCGGACAAGTCATCGATACAAACTCAGCCTGGATAGCTAAAGAATTAAATAAAATCGGATTCGACGTCATTTACAAAGCAACGGTAGGGGACAACGAACAGAGCATCATATCAGCTTTCGACGAGGCGTTTTCCAAGTCTTCCGTAATACTTGTCACCGGCGGCATTGGACCGACCAAAGACGACATCACAAAAAAAACACTTTGCAAATATTTCAATACCAACCTAATATTCAATGAAGATGTTTTACAAAATGTCAAAGACATTTTTTGCCGTTCCGGACGTACAATCAATGAATTGTCTATGAATCAGGCTTATGTACCAGAACAATGCACCGTCATTCAGAACAAAACAGGGACAGCTCCGTGTACATGGTTCGAACGCGATGGAAAAGTCCTGGTTTCCATGCCCGGAGTTCCTTATGAAATGAAATGGTTGGTGTCGAATGAAGTTATTTCCCGTTTGCAGACTTTCTTCAAACAGACGGATTCCATCCAGCATCGTACGTTTCTGGTACATCATTATTCCGAATCCGGCTTAGCCATCCATCTTGCTGATTTTGAAAAAAACCTACCAGAAAACCTGAATCTGGCATATCTTCCCTCCTACGGAATCATCCGATTGAGAATTACTGGAAAACATGCCAACAAAGATTTACTTTCTTCTCTGATGGAAGAAGAAAAAAATAAATTATTCACATTATTGAAAGAAAACATCGTCGCGGAAAGCGAAGATTCATTAGAAATTCTATTAGGTAACATATTAAAAGAAAAAAGATTAACTTTGAGCGTTGCAGAAAGCTGCACCGGAGGTTATATCTCACATAAAATCACTTCAGTATCAGGAAGTTCCTCTTATTTCAAAGGAGGTATAGTTTCTTATGCCAACGAAATCAAGGAAAATATACTTGACGTCAAAGAGTCGGAACTGATACAATTTGGCGCAGTTAGCGAACCTGTCGTACAACAAATGGCAAAAGGAGTTCAAAGGATATTCAATACGGACTGCTCCATTGCCACTTCGGGAATCGCAGGACCTGACGGAGGTTCTGAAGAAAAACCGGTAGGTACAGTATGGATTTGCGCCCGTTACAAAGAAAAAATGGTTTCCGGAAAGTTTATATTTGGAATCAGCCGGGAAATGAATATAGAAAGAGCATCAATAGCAGGATTATCAATGCTTTACGAACTTATAAAATAACATACATATACTTAAAAAAAGAAACATGAAACGATTAATCTTTGTATTTCTCGTCTCATTTTGTGTGCATTCCATTACTTTTTCGCAAGAAAAAGAAGTGGACAAAAACGCAACAAATGAGATATTGCCCCAAGTTGGAGACTTCGGACTATCCATTGACGCCTCTCCTGTTTTAACCTATCTGGGAAAATGCTTCAGTGATGAAGGAGCAGACGGAAGTAATTTATTTCAAAACGTTCAGCTTTTCGGAATGTATATTCTGAAAGACGATGTTACTCTCAGACTCGGATTAAACATGGCTTTCCCTAATCAGACACAGGACAGTTATGAACCCAAAACCTTTCCAAGGGATCAAATGGTCAAGAATTCGATCAGCGAGTCTTCGTCATTGTTGGAATTATCTTTCGGTTACGCTTTCACCCGTGGATATAAGCGTTTACAGGCTTTTTACGGACCCGAAATCGCCTTGGGATTCCAACAGTCATCCTCCAGTTATGAATGGGGAAATGAATTAGTCAATTCGATTTATATGAATCCGACGACAAGACCGCTGGAATATGAATCTGGAACCAATTTCTATACCGTCTTAGGAGGCTTTGTCGGAGTCGAATATTATTTTGCTCCCAGAATGTCGGTCTCCGGAGAATTCGGATTGAGGTGTTCGTTTTTTTCTGCCGGAGAAGGAACGACCAAGATCGAATACTGGGATACGGATACATTGACAGCCAAAGAAAAAGAGTATAAGACCGGAGGTGGGAAGGGATTTAATTTTGAAACCGTCACCCGGGGAAACCTGGCCGTCAATTTCTATTTCTAAGACTTTGATTTTTTGGAGTAAAAACTTTATCAAATAAACAAAATGTTATACTTTTGCGAGGTTATTGTCGCTAAAGCGGACTGTTGAGTATATTTTGAATTTATTTACACCTTTGATTTTATCAAAATGAAACGAAGCATGATTTTTCACAAAATCGTCAAAGTAGTTGATAATAAAAATTATGCAAGCTCCATATACCTAAAAAACAAATGATTACCAGGTGAAATGATATGAAGATTATAACTAATTTTATTCCATCTTCCATTTCTGGATTTTACCAAATTTACGATACAATAATAAAGCTTATCTATTACATCTAATTCAATCAATAAATCTATGAGTAATTCTAAAGAGAAACTTTTCCCGGAATTTCCACCGGTATCTACCCAGGAGTGGAAAGATAAGATTGTCAAAGATCTCAAAGGAGCGGACTATGACAAAAAGTTGATGTGGAAAACAAATGAAGGATTTACTGTCAAACCGTTTTATCGTCAGGAAGATATCAAGGATCTGAGGATTTTGAATCAACTTCCGGCAGAATTTCCTTATGTACGAAGCACCAAGATGAATAACAACTGGCTTATTCGTCAGGAGTTTAAGGTAAAAGACTTCATTGAGACCAATAAGAAAGCCCACGAAGCGATAGCCAAAGGGACGCAATCGCTTTGTTTCAATATCCATAGATACGACCTTTCAAAAGAAAATATAGATATTTTGTTGAAAGGAATTGATGCGGAAAGCGTTGAATTAAACTTCAAGACATGTAGCCGCGTATCCGGAGATTTGGTTAAAATCATTACTGATTACCTTAAAAACAACAATTTCAACCTGTTCAAATGCAGGGGGGCCGTAGATATGGACTTTGTCAGTCCCACTATCCGCAGAGCTGTTATCATGGACGATCAGCTCTCACTGATGACGGACGCCATCAACGCATCTAAAGAATTGAATTTCTTCCGCGTACTAGGAGTTAACGCCTTGCAGTTCAGCAATGCGGGAGCATATATCACTCAAGAACTAGGGTATGCCTTAGCATGGGGCAATGACCTGATGGTCAAATTGATAGAAGCAGGAATCAATCCGACGTTGATCGCTAAAAAAATCAAATTTAATTTTTCCGTCAGTTCCAATTATTTCATGGAAATTGCCAAATTCCGCGCCGCACGTTGGTTATGGGCGGAAATCGTATACGTTCATCAAAGGAAACGCTATGAAATCATGAACGACAACAAATGGATGTGGGGAGATTTGTTCAAAGACTTCCATCCTTTCTGCAAAGGAGAAAGTTGTACGAACTACACTCCGGAAGGAATCTGTTGTTGCGCCTCAAAAATGGATATTTGCGCATTTCCATCCACATTCAATCAAACCGTGTATGATGCACATGTCAATATGCTTCGCACCCAAACTGAAGCAATGTCCGCCGCACTCGGGGGAGTTAATTCCATCTCAATGTTACCATATGATATTTCCTATCACGGATCCAGTGATTTCTCCGAACGCATCGCCAGAAATCAACAATTGATGTTGAAAGAAGAGTCTCACTTCGACAAAGTAATCGATCCTGCCGGAGGATCATATTATATCGAATCGCTAACTCAATCCATCGCCCAGGAAGCATGGAAAATATTTGTCGACGTACAAAGGAATGGTTTTGAGAACATGGTCAACGACGGAAGAATCCAACGTGCGGTCAACCAATCCGCGGAAAAACGATTCAAAGATTTAGCCTCCCGTAAAGAGATTTTATTGGGTACCAATCAGTTTCCGAACTTCACAGAAAAAACGCTCGACAAGATTGTCGCTCCCGAATATGAACGGGACTGCGGCTGTGGAATTCCCGACAGTCCTAACCTGGAGTTTTTGAACGAAAAACGTCTGTCTTCCGCATTCGAGGACTTGCGTTTAGCTACTGAAAGAGCAACCAAAACGCCTAAAGCATTTATGCTGACCATCGGAAACCTGGCGATGCGGTTAGCCCGTTCCCAGTTCTCATGCAACTTCCTGGCATGCGCCGGTTATGAAGTAATTGATAATCTTGGTTTTGAAACCATTCAGGCAGGAATAGAAGCCGCTCGCAATGCAAAAGCGGATATCATCGTCCTGTGTTCAAGTGATGATGAATATGCCAGCTTTGCACCTGAAGCTTACAAACTGACTCAAGGCAAAGAGATTTTGGTCATCGCAGGAGCACCTGCATGTATGGAAGAACTCAAATCTAAGGGGATGGAACACTTCATTCATGTAAGAAGTAATGTTCTGGAAACGCTAGCAGGATTTAATAAAAAGTTAATTAATTAATCTGTCCGTTTGTTCGCATACTACTTCTAGGGTATATAGACATCGGCAATTTAAATAAATCAGAATAATGAGACCAAATTTCGAAAATATAGATCTCATAGGGAACGTCTTTTTTCAACGGGATGTTGAAAAATGGGAAAAAGACAACGAAATTCAACCCAGTTGGCTTACTCCGGAACACATATCGGTAAAATCCCTTTATACACAGGAAGATCTGGAAGGAATGGAGCATCTTGATTATGCTGCCGGAATTCCACCGTTCCTCCGCGGCCCGTATTCGGGTATGTATGCAACACGTCCCTGGACAATCCGCCAATATGCAGGATTTTCTACCGCAGAAGAATCAAATGCATTCTATCGCAGAAATCTGGCGGCAGGACAAAAAGGACTTTCTGTCGCTTTCGACCTGGCTACACACAGAGGATATGATGCAGACCATCAACGCGTGGTGGGAGACGTCGGAAAAGCCGGAGTTTCCATTTGTTCACTGGAAGATATGAAAGTTTTATTCTCCGGAATTCCCTTGAAAGATATGTCCGTATCCATGACGATGAACGGAGCCGTACTTCCAATTCTAGCATTCTACATCAACGCAGGGTTGGAACAAGGCGCTAAACTGGAAGAACTGTCAGGAACCATTCAAAATGATATTCTGAAAGAATTCATGGTGAGAAATACATATATTTATCCACCCGAATTTTCCATGCGTATCATCGCCGATATGTTTGAATATACTTCGCAGAAAATGCCGAAATTCAATTCTATTTCTATCTCCGGATACCACATGCAGGAAGCAGGAGCTACAGCGGATATAGAATTGGCTTATACGCTTGCTGACGGAATGGAATATCTGCGCGCAGGAATCAATGCCGGAATTGATGTGGATGCTTTTGCTCCGCGTCTTTCATTCTTCTGGGCAATCGGCATGAATCATTTCATGGAAATTGCAAAAATGCGGGCTGCTCGTTTATTATGGGCTAAAATCGTAAAAAGTTTCGGAGCTAAAGACCCCAAATCACTGGCACTGAGGACACACTCCCAAACATCCGGATGGTCATTGACTGAACAGGATCCATTCAATAACGTAGGACGTACCTGTATTGAAGCCATGGCAGCTGCACTCGGACACACACAATCGCTGCACACCAATGCATTGGACGAAGCGATTGCATTGCCGACAGATTTCTCCGCACGCATAGCACGTAATACTCAGATTTACATCCAGGAAGAAACTCAGGTTTGTAAGGAAATCGACCCTTGGGCAGGCTCATATTATGTAGAATCCCTGACACACGAACTGGCTCATAAAGCTTGGGCTTTGATCCAGGAAGTGGAAGAATTGGGAGGTATGGCCAAAGCAATCGAAACCGGTCTTCCCAAAATGCGTATAGAAGAAGCGGCAGCGCGTACGCAAGCGAAAATTGACTCAGGCGCACAAACCATTATCGGAGTTAATAAATATCGTTTGGAAAAAGAAGATCCGATCGATATCCTCGAAGTGGACAACACAGCAGTTCGCCTGCAACAAATAGAACGGTTGAACCAATTGCGCGCAAACCGCGACAATGCCGCCGTACAGAAAGCACTGGCCGCGATCACCCAATGCGCGGAGACAGGTGAAGGAAACTTGTTAGACCTGGCGGTCAAAGCTGCCGGATTACGAGCTTCTCTGGGTGAAATTTCAGACGCATGTGAAAAAGTATGCGGACGTTACAAAGCAATAATAAGAACAATATCAGGCGTGTACTCATCAGAAACAAAAGAAGATCCGACATTCCAACGGGCTTGCGAACTGGCGGAAAAATTTGCAAAAAAAGAAGGTCGTCAACCCCGTATCATGATTGCAAAAATGGGACAGGATGGTCACGACCGCGGCGCAAAAGTAGTGGCTACAGGTTACGCAGACTGTGGATTCGATGTGGATATGGGACCCTTGTTCCAAACCCCCGAAGAAGCTGCACGTCAAGCCGTAGAAAACGACGTGCACGTACTGGGTGTCTCTTCTTTAGCAGCGGGACACAAAACGCTGGTTCCCCAAGTGATTGACGAATTGAAAAAATTGGGACGGGAAGATATTTTGGTTATTGCCGGAGGCGTTATTCCCGCTCAAGACTACGACTTCCTGTATCAGGCTGGAGTTGCAGCCATCTTTGGTCCAGGTTCATCGGTAGCAAAAGCAGCTTGTCAAATCCTGGAAATCCTATTGGACGAATAATTTCTTCCAACTATACTTATTCGAAGAGCCGTTAGGAAATTTCCCGACGGCTCTTTGTTTATTTACTATAATTTCATGATCAAACTTGTTTCAATCAGAAATTTAGTTGTTATCTTTCTCTTTTTGATTTCAATTTATTATTACATTTGCAATTCAAAAAAAGGGAATCGACACTCTGATTTTACAAGAGAACCAATAAAAATTCATGATAGAAAGAATTATCATATTCGACAGTATTGATCCGGTCGTTTTTTTCGGGACAAATAACTCCAATATCCAGTTGATCAAATCATTATATCCCAAACTACGAATAGTAGCCCGTGGAAACGTGATGAAAGTGATCGGAGATGATGCGGAATTGGTTATATTCGAAGAAAAAATGCAGGCATTGGAAAAACATTGCCTGGAGTTCAACCAGTTGACCGAAGAAAATATTGTAGACATCATCAAAGGCAAAAATACAAATCCTCCGGCTAAACAAGACAACCTGATTATCCACGGAATGAATGGAAAACCCATTCTGGCCAGGACGGAAAATCAGAAAAAATTAGTCGATGCATTTGAAAAAAATGATATGTTATTCGCTATCGGCCCCGCCGGTTCCGGAAAAACATATACAGCCATTGCCCTGGCAGTCAGAGCGTTGAAAAATAAAGAAATCAAGAAAATCATACTGAGCCGTCCCGCCGTCGAAGCCGGAGAAAAGTTAGGTTTTCTTCCGGGAGATATGAAAGACAAAATTGATCCATACCTACAGCCTTTATATGACGCTCTGGAAGACATGATTCCAATGGCAAAATTGAAAGATTACATGGAAAATAAGGTCATTCAGATTGCTCCATTAGCATTTATGAGAGGCCGTACATTGAATGATGCTGTTATTATTTTAGATGAAGCACAGAATACAACTACCCATCAGATTAAAATGTTCCTGACACGTATGGGATTAAATGCAAAAATGATAATTACGGGAGATGTAACCCAAATAGATCTGCCACCCTCCCAACAATCTGGTCTATTACATGCAATGAATATCTTGAAAAACGTAGAAGGTATTGCTAAAATTGAGTTCAATAAAAAAGATATCGTCCGCCACAAACTGGTGCAACGAATCGTAGAAGCATATGAGAAATTTGAGAAAAAAGACATTAGCGAAAGAAAAACGATAAAAAATCCAAAAAACAACACAATATGAAGAATACTTTAGTCAGAACAGATTTCAATTTTCCGGGACAAACCAAAGTCTATCACGGAAAAGTAAGGGATGTATATTCTATCGGAGAAGATACACTCGTTATGATCGCAACCGACAGAATTTCAGCTTTTGACGTAATCCTGCCACAGGGGATTCCATACAAAGGTCAGGTATTAAACCAGATTGCGGCCAAATTTCTGGACGCAACATCCGACATTGTTCCCAACTGGAAAATTGCCTCTCCAGATCCAATGGTTACAGTAGGTCTGCGTTGCGAACCTTACAAAGTGGAAATGGTCATCCGTGGCTATCTGACCGGAAGCGCCTGGCGGGAATACAAAGCAGGAACACGGATATTGTGTGGCGTAGCTTTGCCTGAAGGAATGAAAGAAAATCAAAAGTTTCCCACTCCTATCATCACTCCGACAACGAAAGCCGACGAAGGTCACGATGAAAACATCTCGAAAGAAGAAATTATCCGTCAGGGATTAGTCAGCCTCGAAGAATACGAACAATTGGAAAATTATACGATGGCTTTGTTTTTGCGAGGAACAGAAATGGCAGCTCAGAAAGGCTTGATTCTGGTAGATACCAAATACGAGTTCGGAAAAAAAGATGGGAAAATTTATCTGATAGACGAAATTCATACACCCGACTCCTCCCGTTATTTTTATGCGGAAGGTTATCAGGACAGATTCGAAAAAGGAGAAGAACAAAAACAACTCTCCAAGGAATTCGTCCGCAAATGGTTGATGGAAAATGGATTTCAAGGAAAAGAAGGACAAAAAGTTCCGGAAATGACTCCCAAATACTGTGAAAGCGTTTCCGAACGTTATATCGAATTGTACGAAAATATTGTAGGGGAGAAATTTGTTAAGGCCGATATTTCCGATGTTCCCGGGAGAATCGAAAATAATATCCTTGAATTTTTGAAAAAGTAATTTTAAAATACTTCTCAAAAAAGCTTAATCGCACACGAAATACATGAATAAACAGAATGTATTTGAGTAATCTTATTTATTACCAGAACATCTGAGTAAAAAATTGAGATTTTCAGTATATTCTGTGTAATCCGTGTACTCATTTGACTTTAAAACAACTACGTTTTAAATACGATTTAGAAAAATTGGAAATAAATCTTCTCTAAATTAATTATGGACAAGTACGGTTTAATCGGATATCCTCTTAAACATTCATTTTCAATAGGTTACTTCAACAATAAATTCAAAGATGAATCTATTGACGCAGAGTATATCAATTTTGAAATTCCTTCAATCAAAGATTTGAAGAATATATTGAAGGACAATCCGAATCTGAAAGGATTGAATGTAACGATTCCTTACAAGGAGCAAGTGATACCCTATCTGGATTCACTCAGCGCCAACGCCAAAGAAATCGGAGCTGTCAACGTCATCAAATTCATCCGCAATAAAGGAAAACTCAAGTTGGTCGGATATAATTCCGACATCATCGGATTCAAACAATCCATAGAACCTATGCTGACAGAGTTTCACAAGAAAGCCTTGATTCTGGGAACAGGAGGTTCATCCAAAGCAGTTTATCACGGATTGAAACAATTAGGAGTGGGAGCCACATTCGTTTCCCGGGAAAACGGAAAAGATTCTTTAAAATATGAAGATATCAATGAACAAATCATGACAGACCATACGGTCATTGTTAATTGTACGCCAATCGGTATGTATCCGAACTCAATCAAATGTCCGGACATTCCATATGAGCTTTTAACTCCACAGCATCTCTTATATGACCTGATATACAATCCCGACGAAACATTATTCATGGAAAAAGGAAAAAAACAAGGGGCTACGGTCAAAAACGGACTGGAAATGTTACTATTACAAGCTTTTGTATCCTGGGAGTTCTGGCATCAGTAATAACATGCTGTACCGTTGTGATATACCCTCTTTAATCAGAAAAATCCGGCGACTTTCACAAGGGACCGGATCATGATTTTCAATCTACGAGCATACTATTTACTATCTATTAAATACAAAACATGAAGGACAGATTCCCGCATCAAACGAATCTGTCTTTTTACCGTTTGAATCAAAAACATATACTGTGCCGGGAGTTGTATAATCAATCGCATCTGAGACATAGATCTCCTTGTTAGCAGGATTGATCCCTATGGCATAAGCCACATTGATAACCGTTCCGTCAGTAATGAATGAACCGTTTTCCAACGTTTCCGTTTTGACGTTGAATTTGCCATATTTCTGAATGGCAGTATTTCCCTCATAAGTCGTATCATAAAAATAAGAAATATCATCTTCAATTATGAAATTACTTACGTGTAGATCCGGCACAAGCGCCGCTTCATCGGTCTTCGAATCTATCCGGTAAAAAGAAGTCCCATCGTAATTGCCTTTGCAATTTACATATACATCTCCGTATTTATCCGCATACACCTTAAACGGATTCACGCCCACCTGGATTTTCTTTATTTCTTTGAATGTCAGCATATCCACTACCGAAACGCTTTTTCCGTTCTCATATCCATTCTGCCAGTTAAGCCCATCGCTATTAGCCACATATATTTTTTCACCAGCAACAGCAATCCCTTCGGGACTGGGTCCCACTGTTGTAATTCCGGTGATACTTAAAGTTGCAGTATCTATCCGGATGATATTTCCGTCATAAGTCGATGCATAAATATTTCCTTGATAAGGCGCCAGGTAACGGGGTTCACGCCCTTCCTCTTTTTCGTTTTTCACGGGAATATTTTTCACTTCAACTCTGGAGTTCGCATTAATTACTTTGATATAACTCGATCCCGATACGGAAATATATAAATTCGATCCGTAAATAAGCATATCCTGTGCGGTATCCCCTAACTTTGAGCTAAATACATCGGAAATGATATCCAAGTTTTCAAAACTTCGGAAAGTCAATCCTGCGTTATTTTTCCCTTGACCGCCTTCATTGAGTACAAAAACTCCTTTTCCTAAAGAAGTTACCACTCCAGGTTCATCCTCACTTTCACAAGAAGTAAATAAAGTTCCTGACACAACCAATGAACAAAATATCGTCCATTTCAAATAATTAAAAATCTGTTTCATAACTAATAAATTTATGATAATTGATAATTCGTAATTATTAATAACTCAACCTGACTCCGAACCTGAACGAACGTCCTGGCATCGGATATGATCTCACCACTTCATATTGCAGATCAGCCAGATTCAAACATTCTACCGTAACATCTATTTTTACGCTCTTGTACTTTAATCCTTTATACAAGAAAATACTTTGTTCGACATACGGCTCCATCTCATATTCGGGACGATCACTTTGTTCGAAATATCTCTTTCCGCAATAAATAACACTATATCCTATATTCAACCATGGGGTATTGAGTTGCAAGAGTTCTGAACCCAGATGATGTGGAGTATAAGCAAGTTGCTGATTGTAGGTCTTTTTTCCCTCAGTTTTATCAAGGACATTCTGATATGTATAAGCGGCAGACAATTGCCATTCGAAATTTTTTCCTGTTTGAATATGTAACCGAAAATTGGTATCAATTCCTTTGATTTCCACTTCACCGTAATTCTGTACAGACCAGATAAACATACTCCCTTTTGGAAGAGCAACTATCTTATTATCAACATGATTCAAATACACATCGGAAGTCACTGAGAAATATGTGAAAATGTCGTTGATTTGATTAACCCATGATATGCCCAAATCATATTGGTTAGCACTTTCCGGTTTCAAACCTGACGGAGCGATGGAGACCGGAAGAAAATACAAGTCTCCGAAAGTGGGCAATCTGAATGTATTTTTATAGAATCCCCGCAAATATAATGGTAATTGCCTGAGAGGTTTCACAGAGACTCCCAAGTAGGGAGATAAATTGAATTCATTTTCTCGGTCTATTCCGCTTCTATTCCGCTCATCGACTAAGGTACTCAATAAACTTCCTGTTACAGTCACCGAAGGACGGACATATTTTCCGGACAATACGCTTTGCCAGATGATCCGGGAAGGAAAAACACAATCTTCAAAATTATTACTGAAATTAGCGTAAGAGCCATCATTAGCCCAGGAAAATGACAAATCCGGATTGAATTTATATAAAAACGTTGCATTCAGATAATACTCTCGTTGATAATATATATTCTCCTGAGAGCCGATCGTATTTTTAATCAAAGCATAATCAATATGGGAAAAATCAAACTTTGCATTGGTTTGAAAACGAATTTTAGAAGAAAGTTTTTGTTCATAATGAAGCTGAGAAAACAAATTCAAATCTTTGCTGCGTTCTATACCATTGTTATGATTACCGTAAATATCAGGTCCTGGCAGCCCCCTGTCAGATCCATAGGCATATAATTTCATCGATAAAACTCCTCCATTTTTAAGTGTTCCGGACAGATTGGTTTCCAACCTGAAGCTTTCCATATCGGAATTATCCCGCGTTAATTCATCTCCAAATCCCGATACAAAAGGATAATTTCCACCGGAAGACAAGTATTCGCCAGACATTTGGATTGCTAAAGCCTGACTCAATCTCTGTTCATACAAAATCGACGGATTATAAAAATCCCATGAACCTGCTTTGAATAACGCCCTTAAACCAACAGGATTTTCGATTGAGGTTCCATATTTTTTCGTTTTAATATTCAAAGCTCCGGCAGAAGAAAACATTCTTGCGGTCTGAAAAATATCATCACTTTCTCCGGTACGGAGGCTTATCATCTCCACATTATCCAATGAAAAACGACCTAAGTCCACCTGTCCGGTCTGGTAATTCGTAATGGGAATCCCATCATACGCAACCATCGTATGCGCGGCTCCCAAGCTCCTGATGGAAATGGTTTTCAACCCTCCGATTCCGCCGTAATCCTTCACCTGAACTCCTGAAAAGTATTTAATAGCGTCGGATACCTGCAAGGCATTCATTTTAATTAATTCTTCTGCTCCAAGTTGTTGTACGGGAGAGGTACTGCGATGGATTGAAGAGGTACTGGAAACGATTTCGACTTCCCCCAGTTTGTAATTTTTAATTGTATCCCGAACCTCCTGTGCGTATAAACTCACAGTAAAAAATACGATAAAAAGGAAAGAAAAAAAGATTCTGTTCCCTATTCGGAAATAATTAGTCGGATTAAACTGACACATAACAAGCCTATTTGATTATTTCTCAATCAAACAGCTTCGAATAAAATTACGGTAAACGAACGGAAAATACCACACGTTTCCGGCTTTTTCCTCGAAAGCCTTTTGAAACTCACTAAACAAACGGCAGGTCTTCTGACTTACTCTCGTTTTGCACGCCTTCCCACCCCTGAATCCCCTGAAGGGATCTTACCTTTTCTTCCTTTAGGAATTTGGGATAGTGGCTTAAGTATTGTGCAAACGCTATAAAGAGCTTACAGCAGCGGGACTGTCCGGGATTTTCACCCGATTCCCTTTTCATTCTCTTCCCCGAATGAGGATTCGAAAACCGTTGTTGACGCGGCAAAGGTAAAACTTTTTTCTATAAATCCAACTAGAAAATCACTACTTCAGCACCTTCCCTTGCGTAAAGTCCCGATACTGAATCGGTGTCATATTATTTCTTTTTTTAAAAAAAGAAGAAAAATATTCCGGATCATCAAAACGTAGTTGGAACGCAATTTCTTTGGAAGATAAAGATGAATTTGTCAATAACTCTTTGGCCTTTTGCAATTTAAGTTCCTGCACATATTGAGCCGGAGCAAAGCCTGTATATTCCCTGAATTTCCTCCTGAACCAGGAATAACTCATATTAAGGTCCTTGGCGACAAGCTCTAAATCAATGTCTTCCAGAATCCTTTCCCTCAGGACGACTTTGGCTTTATTGATTTGAAGTGTCATATTATTTCCTTCAAAAGCTACTTTTTTATCCAGTGAATAAGCCAATCCCAACAAATGATTGACAATCCCTGCCAACAATTGTTGAAATCCTACTTGTTGGTTCTCCGCCACCTCTATGGCTTGCCGATATAGCTGTATTACCTCGTCGTACAAGCCTATTCTAAATATTGGTTTTTGTTTATTAAAAAATCCGGTCAACACCCGGTTGTCTATATTGGCGCCCTTAAACCCAATCCAATACTCATCCCATCCGATTTGTTTCTCTGGCCGGTAATTATGCCATTCTCCGGGAAATAACAAAAACATACAACCCTCTTTCACAGACTGTTGTTTTGAGGATCCAGATGCAAAATAACCCTTTCCGCGAACGATATACAAAAGTTGATACTCGTCCAGTATCCTTCCTTTTTGAGTCGAAAAAAGATAACGGGAAGGATGGTTAGAGGGAGGATATGCCATCTGTGGCGTAATGTGTTGATATCCTACCGAATTCACGGTAATACCCCACAATAAGTCCGTCTCATTTACAATCAAATATTTTAAATGTATAGCCTCTTTCATAGGAATATTTCATTGTTTTACTCATCAATAACTTGATTACAAATATAATACAAATTAAATCATTTATTCATATAGAAGTGTCAAATAATTCAATATCAATCCTAATATTAAACCTACCTTTGTACATCATCATAAAAACACAAGTTCATAAATCATGAGTAAAAAGTATTTTTTGGCCTTTGATCTGGGTGCAACCAGCGGCAGGTCGATATTAGCTTCTATCACAGACGGAAAACTTGAAATGAAAGAATTAACCCGTTTTCCGAATCAAATCATTGAAATTCAAGGCAAATTTTATTGGGACATTTTCGCGCTCTTCGGCTGCCTTGTAGACGGCTTGCATGCAGCAGCAAAGGAGAATGTAGCCATAGAAGCCATCGGCATCGACACCTGGGGAGTCGATTTTGTTTATATTGGAGAAGATGGCTCCATCCACGGACTACCCAGGGCTTACCGTGATCCATTTACCAATGGCGCTCCTGAGAACTTTTTCAAAATTGTATCGCAAAGAGAAGTGTATGACCTGACAGGTATTCAAATCATGAATTTCAACAGTCTTTATCAATTATTTGCAGCCAGACAGGAAAAAAGTTCCGCATTAAATGCTGCCAAGAGTCTGTTATTCATGCCGGATGCACTCTCCTATTTGCTGACTGGAAAACAAGTCTGCGAATATACAATTGCCTCCACCTCTCAGTTTTTAAATCCGAAGACAAAAAAGATAGAATCTTCCTTACTGGAAGCTGCCGGAATTTCACCGGAATTGATACAACAACTGGTTTATCCGGGAGAAAAAGTAGGTTTGCTGACAGTATCTTTGTCCCAGGTTACCGGACTTTCCCAGATTCCCGTGATTGCAGTAGCCGGACATGATACCGGTTCTGCCGTAGCTGCCGTTCCCGCAGAAAACGAACGTTTCGCTTACCTCAGTTCCGGAACCTGGTCACTGATGGGTATTGAGACAAAAGACCCGATCATCACAGAAGATTCATATCAGATGAACTTCACTAACGAAGGAGGTGTCGACGGCACCACCCGCTTCCTGAAAAACATTACGGGGATGTGGTTACTCGAACAATGTCGCAAGGAATGGTCGAAAGCCGGAAAAGCGTACAGCTATCCGGAAATCGTAAAAATGGCGGAATCGGCTCCTGCACTCCAATCTTTTGTCGATTCGGATCATCCCTCTTTTGCGAACCCGCAGAGTATGCTCAACGCTATTGCCGGATATTGCAAACAAACCGGACAACGAGTTCCTGAAACAGATGCCGAAATCATTCGCTGTATTTTCGAAAGTCTAGCGCTTAAATACAGGTCTGTCCTTGACAAATTAGTGAAGCTCGCTCCTTTTTCCATTGAAAGATTGCACGTTATCGGAGGAGGTGCACAGAATAAATTACTGAATCAATGGACTGCGAACTCCATCGGAATATCCGTGGTAGCTGGTCCATCCGAAGCAACGGCTATCGGAAACATCATGATGCAGGCCAAAGCTGTCGGCTTAGTAAAAGATCTGAAGGGAATGAGACAAGTAATCAAAGACTCTGTCACTCCCGAAACGTTCACTCCCCAGGACAAAGAAGCCTGGACGGCGGCTTACGTGAAATTTTCCGGAATCATTGAAAAAATCTAGCTTATAAATTTGATAATCAGGAGTTAAAAACATATTCTAAAATAAAAATCATGAACAAGAACGAATTAACAAGGAAAGCGTACGAAATCGCAAAAGAGCGGTATGCAGCAGTTGGAGTGGATGTAGATAATGCGTTGGAGAAGCTTCAGGAAATATCTATTTCCATCCACTGTTGGCAGGCTGATGATGTGACTGGATTCGAGAAATTAGATAACCTGGGCGGAGGAGGCATACAAGCCACAGGAAA
>JAVBSK010000220.1:0-8871 GCA_031556755.1 Bacteroidales bacterium
GGAATGCTTTCCCTATTTGTGCAATTCCGAAAGGAATTTTCATCCGGCCGCTTTTCTGCACATTCAGGAAGTTGACAAATATACCTTGCGCCGTTTCGGGTCGAAGGTAAATTTTCATTGCTCCATCGGCCGTAGAACCCATTTCTGTTGAGAACATCAGGTTGAATTGACGGACTTCCGTCCAATTCCGGGTACCGGAAATGGGACAAACGATTTCATAATCCAGAATGATCTGGCGGAGTTCTTCCAGGTTGCTGTCATTCAGCGCTTTGGAGAAACGTTCGTGCAATTCATTCTTTTTTTGGACATTTTCCAAGACTCGGGGATTCGTACTTAAAAACTGCTCTTCATTGAATGCATCTCCGAATTTCTTAGCTGCTTTCTCGACTTCTTTAGCTATCTTGTCTTCATATTTGGCCAATTGCTCTTCGATGAGCACATCGGCGCGATAACGTTTTTTAGAATCTTTGTTGTCTATCAACGGATCGTTGAATGCGTCAACGTGTCCGGATGCTTTCCAGATAGTCGGGTGCATGAAAATAGCGGAATCGATGCCCACTACGTTTTCATTCAATAACGTCATGCTGTCCCACCAATATTTTTTGATGTTATTTTTGAGTTCGACGCCGGTTTGTCCGTAGTCGTAAACCGCACCCAATCCGTCATAAATTTCGGAAGAAGGGAAAACGAATCCGTATTCCTTGCAGTGAGAGACCAACTTTTTAAAAACATCTTCTTGCAATGCCATATATTGTACTTATAGTTAAATATTGAAATAATTTGCAAAGGTAAATAAATTAATTAAACTTAATATAAATACTTTTTGATTTCCGCATAACGCAAGGAAGATAGTTTTTTGTACCTTTGTATCCTGAAATGAACGGCGATGTTTTTAATTACGAATGACGAAATATCAACAAATATCTATTCAGGATCATTATTATGATGAGACAAAACATGATTACGAAAATCATGTGCGTTCATAAATCTTAAAAAAACAAAATTATTATCATTATGAATAAAAAGAAAGCGCTACTGGTTATACTTGATGGCTGGGGACTCGGAGACCATCAGAAAAGAGATGTAATCTATTGTACGGATACTCCTTACTGGGATTATCTCTGGAGAACTTATCCTCATTCCCAATTGCAGGCCTCAGGAGAAAATGTTGGACTTCCCGATGGACAAATGGGGAATTCCGAAGTCGGTCACTTGAATATCGGCGCCGGCCGTGTTGTGTATCAGGATTTGGTCAAAATCAACATTGCTTGTCGTGAAAATAAGATATTGGAAAATCCAGAAATCAAAAGTGCATATGCTTATGCGAAAGAGAATAACAAGAAGATTCATCTGATGGGATTAGTCTCAGATGGAGGTGTACATAGCTCTTTGGAACACTTGTTTAAATTGACGGAAATATCAAAAAACTATGGAATAGACAAGACTTATGTGCATTGTTTCATGGATGGTCGTGATACGGATCCCAAGAGTGGCAAAGGTTTTATTGAGGCTTTGGAAAATCATTTGAAACAAACGACGGGAAAAATAGCTTCGATCGTAGGCCGTTATTATGCTATGGACAGGGATAAACGTTGGGAACGTGTGAAAGAAGCATACGATTTGATCGTTAAAGGGATTGGTCAGGAAACGGAAAATCCGGTGGACGCCGTGCAAAAATCCTACGATGCGGACGTGACCGACGAGTTTATTAAACCTATTGTTTGTGTTGAAAATGGAAAGCCTGTCGCTACTATAGAAGAAGGTGATGTCGTAATCTTCTTTAATTACAGAAATGACCGCGCCAAAGAATTGACAATCGTACTGACCCAACAGGATATGCCTGATTCCGGAATGAAAACCATTCCGAATCTTCATTATTGCACGATGACTCCTTATGATCCTACTTTCAAGGGAATGCATGTGCTTTTTGATAAAGATAATGTAGAAAATACGTTGGGAGAATACCTTGCCTTCAAGGGTTTGAAACAACTTCATATGGCGGAAACAGAAAAATATGCTCACGTAACCTTCTTTTTTAATGGCGGACGTGAGGAGCCTTATGTCGGAGAAGAACGTATTTTGGTACCATCTCCAAAGGTGGCGACTTATGACCTTCAGCCGGAAATGAGTGCATATCTGGTAAAAGATAAGCTGGTTGAAGCGATTAATTCTCAACGATTTGATTTTATTGTCGTGAATTACGCTAATGGAGATATGGTTGGTCATACCGGAGTTTACAGTGCCATAGAAAAAGCGATTAAATCGGTTGATTCTTGTCTGAAAGATACTATCGAGGCTGCTCTTGCCAATGGATATGAGTCTATTATCATTGCTGATCATGGAAATGCCGATTATGCCTTGAATGAAGATGGTTCACCTAATACGGCTCACTCGTTGAATCCTGTTCCTTTTGTGTTTGTGTCGGAACATCATCGCTCGGCAGGATTGCAAAATGGTATTCTGGCAGATGTGGCTCCTTCCCTATTGCATATGCTGGGATTGGAACAGCCTAGGGAAATGACAGGAAAAAATCTGATAGTTTAACTTATTTTCTTACATACTGAAACAAACCGAACAGATGGGCGTCAACTCTCGTCTGTTTGGTTTGTATCTTTTATAGATCCTTGTGTGACAATAAACAAGAACGATGCAACCGAAAAAAGGATGGGTTCATTTAGTGGCATTATTTATTATCGTAATATGGGGAACTACCTATGTTTCAACTAAAGTGTTGCTGACAGAAGGCCTGTCTCCCGAAGATATTCTCTTTTATCGCTTTGGATTGTCATATGTCTTTATCTGCTTTCTTGGTAAACAGCGACTTTTTTCCAAGACTTTAAAAGATGAATTTGTTTTTTTTCTGCTTGGCATCTTCGGAGGGTCGCTTTATTTTCTGGCGGAAAACACTGCATTGAAGATCACGTTGGTTTCCAATGTCGCCCTGTTAGTTTGTACGGCTCCATTACTAACAGCAATACTCTCTCATCTTTTTTTGAAAGGAGAACGGTTGAATAAGCCTTTGATTTACGGCTCTTTGATAGCCTTTTTGGGTGTTTCGATGGTTATTTTTAACGGTCAATTTATTTTAGCTGTTAACCCTTTGGGTGATTTTTTAAGTATTGTCGGAGCTTTGTCCTGGGCGCTTTATACCATTCTTCTGAAGCAAATCAGTAATCGTTATACATCTGTATTTATTACCCGGAAAGTCTTTTTTTACGGTCTGCTTACAATTCTTCCTTTGTTTTTATTTAAACCTTTGAATACAAATATTGAAATATTATTTCAGCCTAAGGTATTATCTAATTTGTTGTATTTGAGTTTGATTGCTTCCTTTTTTTGTTATCTGTTCTGGAATATGACAATCAAATATCTAGGTGCAATAGTTGCAACTAATTATATTTATTTAGTACCTTTGGTAACTCTGATCACATCTTCTGTTGTGCTCAGGGAAGAGATAACTTTAATGGCTTTAAGTGGTGCGTTCTTGATATTATTTGGGATATTATTTGCGGAGAAAAGTATAAGAATCAGAAACTTAATGAAAAGGAAATGATTTCAAAGGAGCATATTGTTTACCAGGACGAAAATTTAGTCGCTATCAACAAACCTAATGGATTATTGGTGCATCGAACTGAAATTTCAGAAGAAAAAGAAGTTTTTGCTATCCAATTACTTCGTGATTTGTTGGGGCAGAAAGTGTATAACATACATCGGATAGACAGACCAACTTCAGGAGTTTTACTCTTTGCGTTGAATAATGAAATGTCTTCGATAATGAGTAAATACTTCAAAGATAAAGAAATAAAAAAGACTTATGTGGCACTGGTGCGTGGGTGGTTTCCGGAATTCGCAATATTGAATCATCCGATAAGAAACGGAGATGGAATTTTTCAGAGTGCGGAAACCTCATTTCGTTTGCTTGAAAAATATGAGCTTTCCATTCCCGTTGATCCATATGAAACTTCCCGGTATTCGATGATTGAAGCGATGCCAAGAACCGGACGTTGGCATCAAATCAGACAACATCTGGCTCACATGAGGCATTATATCATCAATGATCGCGTACATGGGACTGGTCATCATAACCGGATGTTTACGGAGCAACTGGGTATTTATGACCTGTTTCTTCATGCCTGGAGGCTGGAATTCGAACATCCTTTGACGGGGCGGCAAATTACTATTGAGGCTGGATTTCCTCCTCATTGGGACCAGTTTAAAAAAATACTGGAAGCATATGCTCTTCCGGTAAATTAATTATTATTCATCAAGGTTTATTTTCAGACATGACGGATTTTTCTTCCAAGCAAGGATTGAGAAATTATATCAAATTACAAAAAAAACAATATGCTTCAGCTCAGTTCTGGAGTTGGTCTGTCCTGGTTTGTGAACAAATCAGGTCTTTGTCCGTATATTCTTCTGCTCGAACGGTTTTGTTGTATAATGCCTTGCCTGATGAGGTCAATCTGGATTTATTATTGAATGATAAGTCTCGACAGATACTCTTGCCTGTTGTTTGGGAAGATCGCCTTTTGATCAGAAAATCTGATGAAAATACGAACTTTAGTTCTGGGAGTCTTGGTATTCTTGAACCCTTGGGAGAGGATTATATGGATATTGAATCAATTGATTTAATTATAGTTCCCGGTATGGCTTTTGATGAAAAACTGAACCGGATGGGAAGAGGTAAGGGATATTATGACAAATTTTTAGCGAGAAATAAAGCGGTTAAAGTTGGAGTTTGCTTTGATTTTCAATTGATGCCGGATGTGCCGGTTGATTCATACGATATTCCGATGGATATCTTGATTACCCCGTCAAAACAATATTTTCGATGACTTTCATTCCTGCTTCCTGATTTAATTTGTTGATCAGATCCGCACGGCACATAGACAGTTCATTTCTCAGGACGGCGGAACTCAGGCTGACATATAAGGTGTTGTTTTTGATGTAAATGTTCTCCGTATAACGAACAGTGGCTTTTCCCAGGACGGTTCCCCAGGCATTGATCAGCCGGGTTTCGCTTATTTTCCTGTTTATATGTGGATTTTCCTTGAAAAAATCTTTCAAAACTTCGCTTAAGATTTGTGTATTTGTTCTTTTCATAAAGTTACGATGTTTCCGTTTTCTACTTGAAATAACTTGTAGTCGTGATTCATTTTCAGCAAAATCTCATCCAGATACTTTCTGTTTGTATCTGTTACAAAAATTTGTCCGAACTGTTCCTGCGCCACTAATTTCACTATCTTTTCCACACGTTCGGCATCCAGTTTGTCGAAAATATCATCCAGCAATAAGATAGGAGTGGAAAATCCTGTTTTGACAAGAAAGTTGAACTGAGCCAGTTTGAGTGCGATCAGATAAGTTTTATTCTGCCCCTGAGAACCAATTTTCCTCATCAGATATCCATCCAGCAGGAACTCAAAATCGTCCTTGTGTATACCTACGCTTGTATATCCCAGTATTTTATCTCTTTCTCTCTTTGTTACCAACAACTCGGACAAACTGAAATCGGATAGTTGGGACTGATAAAATAACTCCACGGATTCTTCGGATTCACAGATGAATCGATGAAACTCGATAAAGATAGGGATAAATTCAGAGATGAATTTTTGGCGTTTTTCATAAATCAAAGCGCCATTAACTGCTAACTGTTCTTCCCAAATTTCGAATAAGGTCGGATCTGAGTTCATGTCTTTAAGTAAAGAATTGCGTTGTTGCAGGGCTTTATTGTACTTGATCAGGGCGTATAGATAGTTCTTGTCATATTGGGAAATGACCATGTCTGCAAATTTTCTGCGTTCGTCGCTTCCTCCGGCAATCAGATCGGTGTCGGCGGGAGAAACCATTACCAGAGGTAATAACCCGATATGTTCAGAAAGCTTTTCGTAATCTTTTTTGTTTCGTTTGAACACTTTTCTTTGCTTTTTTTTGATTCCGCAATAAATATTTTCCTGATTCCCGTTTTCAAATAAATAGTTTGCCTGAAGTACACAAAAATCTTTATCGTGTTGAATCAGTTGGCTGTCTGTCAAATTGTTGTAATTTTTACAAAAAGAAAGGTAATAAAGCGCATCCAACAGATTTGTTTTTCCCATCCCATTATTGCCGAAAAGGCAATTCATTTTTGGAGAAAACATTAAATCAGCTTGTTCGATGTTCTTGAAATTCAATATGGAAACATTTTCTATAATCATTTATTCCGGATATTTGAGATACAAATGTACAGATTTATTAAAAAAGATGTATTAAAATTTTATTTATTATAAGAAATGGTTTACTTTTGCACTCCGTAAAATATTAGATCGTAAAGCATAGTAACTTACAAGCGTTAAAAAATATGTCAACAAAAAAGAATTCCGTTCCCCAACAAGACTTGAGTAATGTCGGTGAAATCTTATCAAAATCAGAAAAATTTATCGATAAGTACCAGAAACAAATCATTTTCGGTGTTGCTGCGATCGTCTTGATCGTACTTTCCGTTTTGGCAGTAAAACACTTGTATCTGGCGCCGAAAGAGAAAGAAGCTCAAGCAGCCATTTTTGCAGGGGAGAGATATCTTATTGAAAATAACTGGGACTTGGCTTTGGACGGAGATAGTTTGGGATATATTGGTTTCAAGGCAGTTATCGATGAATACGGATTCACTCAAACAGCGAATCTGGCAAACGCTTATGCTGGGGTTTGTTACTATCACAAAGGAAACCCCGAAGAGGCGCTTAATTATTTGAATAAGTTCAAAGCTGATGATAAAATGGTTTCTCCCGCGATTATCGGCCTGATTGGAAATTGCTATGTTGATATGGGTAAAGTGAAAGAGGGTATCGATTATTATCAAAAAGCGGCTTCTAAGGCAGATGACGAAATGTTAAGTCCTAAATTCTTGAAAAAAATAGGAATCGCATATGAAAGTCTGGGAGATTACGGAAAGGCTGCAGATGTATATAACGATATCAGAACGAAATATCCGAGGTCGGAGGAAGCTACTTATATTGAAAAATATATAGACAGGGCGGAGTTACTCAAGAAAAAATAATTGTAAAAATGGAATATAGGGCGACGCAGAGTGATTTGCGTCGTTTTTTGTTTAAAAAGAAGAAAAACTTAATTTACATCATGGCAACAAAATATAAAAATTTGTCGGAATATGATCCATCTCAAGTGGTAGATGCTTCGGAAATGACTTTTGGTATCGTCGTGTCTGAATGGAATCACGAGATTACAGGTAAGTTGAAAGAGGGAGCTTATGATACGTTGCTTCTTCATGGGGCTAAACCGGAAAATATTACGATTGCTTATGTTCCCGGAAGTTTCGAGTTGGTTTATGGCGCGAAAAAAATGGCGGATGCAATCAGACCGGATGCGATTATCGGACTGGGATGTGTTATCAGGGGAGAAACTCCTCATTTTGAATATGTGTGTTCCGGAGTCACACAAGGTTTTTCCGAATTGAATGCAAAAGGAGATATTCCGTTTATATTCGGATTATTAACTAATGATACAATGCAACAGTCTGTAGACAGGGCAGGGGGGGTGCATGGAAATAAAGGAGATGAAGCTGCGATTACTGCAATAAAAATGGTAGATTTTTCTTGCAAATTAAAATAATTGTTATACCTTTGCATCGCTTTTAACAATAAGGGCAGTTACCAGAGTGGCCAAATGGGGCTGACTGTAACTCAGCTGACTTACGTCTTCGGTGGTTCGAATCCATCACTGCCCACAAAAAGTTATAAGTGATAAGAATTTTACTTAAAATCTTAATCTTAAAACTTACTTTGCGGAAGTAGCTCAGTCGATAGAGCATTAGCCTTCCAAGCTGAGGGTCGCGGGTTTGAGTCCCGTCTTCCGCTCTCGAAAAAAAAGAGTCATCGTCGCTGGTGGTTCTTTTTTTTATTGTTGAATTCGGATTACTAAATTAAGTTTGAATAATCAAAAAAAAACATTACCTTTGCGGCTCATTTTTAAATAAGTGTAATTTTTATTAATTAAATTTTTTATGAACAATTACGAAACCGTTTTCATTTTGACTCCCGTTTTGTCTGATGTACAGATGAAGGAAGCGGTAGAAAAATTCAAGGCTCTTCTCGTAGACGAAGGAGCTGAAATTGTGAGTGAAGAGAATTGGGGCTTGCGTAAGTTGGCTTATCCGATTCAAAAGAAATCGACAGGATTCTATCAATTGTTAGAGTTCAAGGCTAAACCTGAAACGATTGCAAAACTGGAAGTAAACTTTCGCCGTGATGAGAGAGTAATTCGCTTTTTGACTTTCCGTCAGGATAAGAATTTTGCAGAATATGCAGCTAAGAGAAGAAACAAAACTAAAGAATCCGTAAAAAATTAAGTCATGGCAACACCTAATTCAGAAATCCGCTACTTAACTCCTCCTTCTGTTGATGTTAAGAAAAAGAAATATTGCCGTTTTAAAAAGAACGGAATCAAGTTTATCGATTACAAAGATCCTGAATTCCTGAAAAAATTTCTGAATGAGCAAGGAAAGATCCTACCTCGCAGAATTACCGGAACTTCGTTGAAATTTCAACGTCGCGTCTCTCAGGCTGTGAAGAGAGCCCGTCATTTGGCTTTACTTCCTTATGTAACCGATTTGATGAAATAATTAAACAGGGAGGATTATAAAATGCAAGTAATATTAAAAGAAGACGTCGCTAACCTTGGTTACAAGGACGATGTTGTGACCGTAAAAGACGGTTATGGAAGAAATTATCTGATTCCGCAAAAGAAAGCTGTAATTGCGTCTGAATCTGCGAAAAAAGTATTGGCTGAAAATCTTCGTCAAAGAGCTCATAAGTTGGAAAAAATTAAAAAAGATGCTCAGGCTTTGGCTGCAAAGATCGATGGTATCTCTCTTACTAT
>JAVBSK010000261.1:0-3820 GCA_031556755.1 Bacteroidales bacterium
TCATTCATCGTGTCGATGAAATACTTCAGGTGATTGATCAGGCGAAGTTTTTCTTCATTGATATCTAACTTTTCAATATAGTAAATCATTTCCTGCTCAAATCGATTGGTATCATAACTTTGTGTATCAATCTTTTGTAACGAATCCATGATTTTACTTTTTATTTTCTCAATGCGTTCGGATTCATACTTACTTACCTCACCGAGTAGATTTTCTCTATTTGAAATTTTCTCCTCGAATGTTTTTCTGAGCATATTTCCTTCCTGTTTCCTGAAAGCGATAAATTGATTCAAAGCATCCGTAATAGTAGTTTGTATAGCTACCCATTCGTTTTCGTCCAACTCCGCGGTCTCTGTTTTGATGGTCTCCGGAAGACGAAGTAAAACAGAAAACCAATCCTCCGGCAAGGGAATTAGCAAGGAATTAGATGTTTCCTTGATTTGATGAAAATAACTTTCCACTACATTCTGATTGATTTGGGTAGAGGAATACCTTCCTATATTTTCCACAAAAATGGAAAAATCAACCTTTCCGCGCTCAACCAATGGAAGTAAATTATTTCTTATCTCCATTTCTTTCTCCCTGTAAATGGGAGGAATGCGTGTATTTAAATCAAATTGCTTGCTATTCAATGATTTAATTTCTATGGACACCTTTTTATTAGGTAATTCGGTGGTTGATTTCCCGAATCCCGTCATGGACATAATCATATTATTTTCGTATTTTTGCACAAAATTAGTTTTTTTATTGACTAAAAGTTAATTTGTTGTTCTAAAAATGTAATTTTGCCGGTAAATACCGAAAAAGAAGAGTAAATGTCTTGTATCATCCATATAGAAACTTCAACTAAAGTTTGTTCTGTTGCCCTTTCTCAAGGAGAAAAACTCTTGTTTAACAGAGAAAATCATTCGGGAAGTTCTCATGCAGAAATGTCAGGCGTTTTTGTACAGGATGCTGTGGCTTTCGCCCGGGTAAATAAACTTAAGATAGATGCTGTGGCCGTGAGCGCAGGACCGGGTTCCTACACTGGATTGAGAATCGGAATCTCGGAAGCTAAAGGATTTTGCTATGGCGCGAATCTACCCCTGATTGCAATTCCTTCATTGGAAATTCTCGCTCAGGGAGCAATCGGAAGCGGATATGAAGTTGATTATTATTGTCCGATGATAGACGCCCGCAGGATGGAAGTTTATTCCGCAATATACGACCGGAATCTGAATCCGATAAGAGAAGTTGCTCCTGACACCATCGATGAGCATTCATTTGCGACTTATTTGTCAAAAGGGAAGGTCTTGTTTTTTGGAGATGGAGCCGATAAATGTAAGTCTATGCTGACATCTCCGAATGCATTGTTTTTAACAGGAGTTTATCCCCTGGCTTCTCAGATGCTTACTCTGGCGGAGGAAAAATACAGAAAGAAAGACTTCGTCAATGTAGCTTATTTTGAACCGTTTTATCTGAAAGATTTTATGGCGACCCAGGCGAAAAATAAAGTGATAAATATAAATAATGAAATATAATTGTAAATATGAAATATAATACCCAACAACCTCGATTGATTCTTCCTGAATATGGCCGGAATATCCAGAATATGGTAGAATATTGTGTCTCGATTCCTGATAGAGAGGAACGCAAACGTTGCGCCAATACAATCATCAACATCATGGGAAACATGTTCCCGCATTTGAGGGATGTCAATGATTTCAAGCATATCTTGTGGGATCATTTGGCAATTATGTCCGATTTCAAGTTGGATATTGAATATCCTTATGAGATTGTTAAAAAGGAAAATCTCTACATAAAACCCTTGAAATTGCCTTACAGTAATGGAAGGATAACGTATAAACATTATGGGAGGTTCCTGGAATCCATGATCAAAAGGGCGACTGAGTATGAAGAAGAGAACGGTCGTAGCCTGTTGATTAATTTATTAGCCAATCATATGAAAAAATCATTTCTGACATGGAATAAGGAAGTTGTCGATGACAGGAAGATTTTTGACGACCTGAACTATTTATCCGGAGGAGAAATCATTTTGGATGAAGAATCTCATAAATTGACGGAATCAAGAGATATTTTGATGAAAAAAAATAAAAATCTGTCGAGAACGCAAAAAAAATAAAATATGGCTTCATTTGTCATAGAAGGAGGACACCGGCTGTCGGGAGAGATCACTCCCCAAGGTGCAAAAAACGAGGCTCTACAAGTAATTTGCGCTGTTTTACTAACGGCTGAGAAAGTTACAATCCACAACATTCCGGATATCCTGGATGTAAATAACCTGATTGTCTTATTGGAAGATATGGGCGTGAAGACAGATCACCCTTCTCCCGGCACCTATTCTTTTCAAGCGGATCAGGTTAACTTGGATTATCTCCAGACAGATGAATTTCTTAGAAAAAGCGCGTCTCTGAGAGGCTCCGTAATGATTATCGGTCCTTTGCTTGCCCGTTTTGGCAAAGCTTTAATCCCTAAGCCCGGAGGTGACAAAATCGGGCGTCGTCGCTTAGATACCCACTTTGTAGGGATTCAAAAGTTGGGGGCTGATTTCCAATATGATTCGCAACGGGAACTCTACAATGTCACGGCAAAGAAGCTAAGCGGAACTTATATGTTACTGGAAGAGGCTTCTGTTACCGGAACCGCGAATATCCTGATGGCCTCAGTGTTAGCAGAAGGAAAAACGACCATATATAATGCGGCCTGTGAACCCTATTTGCAACAGTTATCCAACATGCTGATCAAAATGGGAGCGAAGATAAGCGGCGTTTCTTCCAATTTGCTCGAAATAGAAGGCGTCGATGCTTTGACCGGTTGCGAACATACCATACTGCCGGATATGATTGAAATCGGAAGTTTTATAGGTATGGCGGCGATGACTTCCTCTGAGATTACCATCAAAAATGTGTCATACAAAGACATCGGAATAATTCCCGATGCTTTCCGGCGATTGGGAATTACTGTTAATCAGCATGAGGATGATATTCATATTCCTTCACAGGAAACATATACGATAGATACTTTCATTGACGGATCGATTCTGACCATTGCCGACGCTCCTTGGCCTGGCTTAACTCCGGATTTATTGAGTGTGATGTTGGTTGTTGCTACGCAAGCTGCCGGTAGTGTGTTGATACATCAGAAGATGTTTGAAAGTCGTTTGTTTTTTGTCGATAAATTGATTGATATGGGCGCCCAAATCATCCTTTGCGATCCACACAGGGCGACCGTCATCGGTTCCGGAAAACGTTATCCGTTACGGGGTGCGACAATGACTTCTCCTGATATCCGTGCAGGAATTGCATTACTGATTGCTGCCATGAGCGCTGAAGGAACCAGTAAAATCAACAATGTAGATCAAATCGACAGGGGTTATCAGAACATAGATAAACGCCTGAATATGTTAGGAGCCAGAATCACCCGGATCTCGGAATAACTTCCTTTGAATGTTTTGTTTTAAAACATCCCAGGAAAACAGGGAAATGCCATTTTTCGTGCCGGCAACCGTGCCGGGGAAGTTATTGGAGAAAATCACCTTTACACACAATCCTTCCCATTTTTGATGACGAGACAAATAGCTATGCTTTCGCTGAATAGTTACCTATTTACATCCCAATCTGTTAAAACAATAGTTCGTTCAGAATTAATACTATGTTAAGCGGCTAAAGTGCCGAATAATAATAGCTCTTTGAAAATCTTTTGATTTTTAGGTTTGTTTGGCGAAATGCCGAACTTGCTAAAAAATCGCATTAGTAGTAAAGCGTTGTGGAACTGCACTTTGCAATCTCTCATAGAGAAAGGCAATTCTCTTTTGTTTTCA
>JAVBSK010000311.1:0-16767 GCA_031556755.1 Bacteroidales bacterium
ATTTTTTAATTTGTAAAATCATGAAAAAAATGTTTTTAAAATTTGCGTATGTTGCATTTGCTGCCATTATCGGCGGTTTTATGTTTACTTCTTGTGGTGATGATGATGATAACGATGGAGGAAACAACAATGGAGGAAAAATTGATCCTAACACAATTGCCCCAAACAATTTGGTGGCATTCTTCAATTTTGAAGGAAACGGAAATGATCAAAAAGGAGGATTGACTCCGGTTAAAGAGGTAAAATCTTCTTATCCTGAGGGTAGAAGAGGTAAAGCTTATCAAGGAACGGGATCTGCCGGTTCTGCCGGAGTCATGGGAGAACTCTCTTGTTTACGCTATAATCTTCCTGAAAATAGTAAAATATCAACATTGAAAGCTTTTTCAGTATCTATGTGGGTGAAAATGCAGGCTACTACCGATGGTGGTCCGGAACCTATGATATTCCAAGTGGATGGTACTACCGATTGGACATGGGGTAATTTCTTTATGCTCCAACACCGTAATTCAGTTCCGGTTGACACGATTACTGTCGATACTTATTTTTGGAAAGATGATGCAGTGAAGAATGCTGCTGACCCGGATGTGTGGAAAGGGCAACGTGTTGCTTCAAAATTGGCTAATATGGCCAATAATTGGAAACACGTTATTGTTACATACGATAATGTGGCTTCTAAATTCTGCCTCTACATTGATGGTGCGAAATTTGCTGGAGGTACAGGTTATGAAGACCGTAAACAAAGTGAAACCGGCGCTCCATTGGGCGATCTGAAATTTAATGCGCCTAAAACATTTACGATTGGAGCTTGGGCTGATGTTGCTAAAGATACAAATCCTGAGACTTGGGATTGGGCTGGTTCTTTTAAAGGAATGCTTGATGAATTCCGTATCTATGACAGAGCTCTTTCTGCAGATGAGGCAAAAAAACTCTATACTGCAGAAGCTACTCAGATTAATGACTAATTTCGTTTGATTTTATTAACAAGCCGATAAAGCTTGAATTTTATCGGCTTGTTTTATTTAAAAACATACCAACCGTGTCTGAATTTTTTAAAAAATATTATGTATTCATTTTCGCAAGTTTGTGTGTATGGATACTTTTTACTTCATGCAATAATGATGACGACGACAATACCACTCCTTCCGGTAATCAGAAAATTGCGGTGCAGAGTGTATCGGTCAATGATGTACTGATCCCTTATAACCAAACTGTTTCTAATATATCCATTCAGCCGAATCCTGTCTTGAAAATCGTTTTATCACAAGATGTCGATTCTAACTATTTTACCAAAGAAACGATCCAACTTTCAGGAGGATTGGATTTTACATACAGTTTTATTGATAATAAAACCATTGAGTGTGACATTACTACAGCGCCCAAGGCGTTGACAACATACAACATCACTATTCCCGAAGGAACAAACTCCAAGGGAGGTAATGTGGTGACCGGTTTCACCGGAAAATTTACCACTGTGCTTGATTCTACCGATAAATTTCCCCGTATTTCCGATGAAGAATTGCTGACCAAAGTGCAACGTACTACGTTCAAATATTTTTGGGACTATGCATTCCCTGAATCGGGCTTGGCGCACGAAGGAACCGGACATGCAAGCAACATCGCAACCATCGGAGGTTCCGGATTTGGTATTGCAGCCATTCCGGTAGGAGTGGAGAGAGGCTTTATTACCCGTCAGGAAGGTCTGGAACGGATGACGACAATAGCCAACTTTCTTTATGCTGCAGACCGTTTTCACGGGGCGTTTCCGCATTGGATGGATGGACGAACGGGAAAGGTTATCCAGTTTGGTAACAAAGATAACGGAGCGGATGTCGTGGAAACTGCTTTCCTGATAGAAGGACTGATTATAGCGCGTCAATACTTTGATGGAACCGGCCAGGAAGAAGTTGATCTGAGGGCTACGATCAACAAAATAGTCAATGAAGTGGAATGGTCGTTTTTTCGCAAAGAAACGCAGGAAAACGTATTATACTGGCACTGGTCTCCTAACTATGCTTGGGACAAGAATATGAAGATAACGGGATGGAATGAATCGCTGATGGTTTATCTCCTGGCTGCGGCGTCTAACGATCGCAGCATTCCCCTGGAAGTTTATACTCAGGGTTGGGCGCGTAACGGCAATATGAAAAACGGCAATACTTACTACGGATATAAACTGCCTTTGGGTCCTGACAGAGGAGGACCGCTTTTCTTCTCACATTATTCGTTTATAGGATTGAATCCGAAAGGATTAAATGATCAGTATGCCGACTATTGGGAACAAAATAAAAATCATACATTGATCAATCGCGCTTACTGTATCCAAAACCCGAAAAAGTTTACGGGTTATAGCGCCGATTGCTGGGGATTGACTGCGAGCCAGATACCTGACGGATATACTGCATCTTCTCCGACGAACGATGTTGGAACGATTGCTCCTACGGCCGCTCTTTCTTCCATGCCATACACGCCTGAAGAGTCCATACAAGCTTTGCGGTTCTTTTACTATAAGTTAGGAAATAAGATCTGGAATGAGAATAAATATGGATTCTACGATGCTTTCGATTTGTCCAAGAACTGGGTATCTCCTAATTATTTAGCTATCGATCAGGGGCCGATTGTTTGCATGATAGAAAACCATCGCAGCGGACTGCTCTGGAATCTTTTCATGAAAGACAGCGAGGTGCAAAACGGATTACAAAAATTAGGATTTAGTATTAGTAAATAATAAATATAAACAAATCAACTTTCAAAATGAAGACATTTTTTTATAGCTTGTTATTTGTCTTTTCGACAACAATATGCCTTGCTACCACTTCCTGTGATAATGATGATGCTCCGGCAGGTGGAGATCCGGGAACCAATGATACTATTCCCCGAACGCCAAACGCCAATAAGGTCTTGATTATCGGAATAGACGGCTGTGTGCCGGCTGCGGTTACCGAAACAGCGATGCCTAACTTATATCAATTGATGCAAGAATCCTGGAGGGCTACCAATGCCTTGGCGGAAGTCCCTACCTGGAGTGCGACAGGATGGTCAGGTATATTTACAGGGACAAGCGTAAACAAACACCAAGTGATCAATAACGAATTTACGGGAAATCAATTAGGGACTTATCCTTCGTTTTTTAAGTATATTAAACAGGAAAAACCAGGTTGGTATACTACTTCATTTGTTCAATGGACGCCGATTAATACTAATATCGTTAAAAATACGGATGTGAGTAAACAGGTAAATGGTTCAGATCAAACCGTAGAAAACAATGCGGTTACGGAACTGCAACAAGCCAATGCTCCTGAAGTGATGTTTTTGCACTTTGATGATGTGGATCACGCCGGACACGACTATGGATTCGGATTGGAAACTTCTCAGTATGCCAATGCTGTTCAGGTTGCAGATGCCCGCGTGGGACGGATACTGACTGCCGTTAAAGCCCGGCCGGGATATGATAATGAGAATTGGCTGGTTGTGGTCGTTACGGATCACGGTGGAATCGGAAAAGGACACGGAGGCGCTTCCTATCAGGAACAAAACGCATTCATCGTTTTGAATAATAAGCATATAACACCAAAGTTAGTAAATACACCCCCAACATACACACCCCGTCCTATCCGCAATGAAAATGGATTTGTAATTTATGAAAACGGAGTATATGCGACCTTGCCTGTTTTACCGGCATTGGACTTTGCTGCGGATAAAAGTTTTACCATCGAGATGGATGTCCATCTCGATGTCGTAAACAGTGAAGATCCTTCATTTTTCGGGAATAAAGATTGGAACAGCGGAGCGAATCCGGGAGTCACATTTGTGAGTCGAAGTATGGGACAACTGTTGGTGAATATTGCCGACGTAAATAAAAACCGGTTGGATATGCGCTTTTCCGGAGTGTTAGCGGACAAAGCATGGCATCACGTTTCATTGGTTGTGGACAGAACAGCGCAGGTTGCTAAAGTTTATATCGATGGAGTCTTGAAAACAACGGATGCCGATAATGGCAATACGTCCGCTCCTTCGATAGCCAATATGGGATCTTTGATATCGAGTCTTCCATTCCGTATCGGACAGGACGGAACGGGTACATACGGAAGCCAGTTCTATGGAGGTATAAAGGAACTACGTGTTTTTGGATCAGTTGTAAGTGATGAAAATATAAGTTCTTACAGCAATAAAGTATTAGATGATCAACATCCCGATCTGTCGAAATTGATTATTTATAATCCGGGAAGTTTTGAAAATACGACTTTGTTAGGAGCTAAAGGGAAACCGGATGCTGTGTTAACTTCCGGTATGGATGTCGATTTCAATGATGCTCCTTATTTGTATAATTTACCTCCGACTATATTTTCATTCCTGAAATTGAATATCAAATCGGAATATCAATGGGATGGAAAATCATTGGTGAATTTTTAAGGATAAGCAAGTCGTAACAATAGTTTATAAAATTCATTAGAAAAATAAAAAAAATGAAACAATTTCTTATCATCCTTTCGGTTATTTTGTTGTCTTCCTGTGCTTCCAAAACGCAGTCGGATGATGAATTGTTGGATATGGTTCAGCGACAGACCCTGAAATATTTCTGGGATTTTGCACATCCTGTTTCAGGACTGGCGCGTGAACGAAGTAATGAAACTGCTGCCTACGGCAATGAAATAGTAACGACAGGAGGTTCCGGTTTCGGTATCATGGCTATCATAGCCGGTGTTGATCGTGGATTTATTCCCCGGGAAGAGGCTGTTGACCGTATGCTGACAATTGTACAGTTTCTGGATACTACGGCCGAGCGTTTTCACGGAGTATTTCCTCACTGGATCAATGGAGAAACAGGAAAAGCGTTTCATTTCAGCCTGAAAGACAATGGCGGAGACCTGGTAGAAACGGCATTCCTGATGCAGGGATTACTCGCGGCGCATCAATACTACGATAAAGACGAACCGAAAGAAACCGAGTTACGGAATATCATCGATCATCTTTGGAAAACAGTTGAATGGAGTTGGCATACCAAAGGAGGAGAAAAGCAGTTGTATTGGCACTGGTCTCCCGAATTTGGCTGGGAAATGAATCATGCCATCCGCGGATGGGACGAGTGTCTGATTACTTATGTTCTGGCTGCTTCATCGCCTACTTGTGGAATTGATGCGGATGTTTATCACGAAGGATGGACAAATACCGGTCATTTCATCAATGGGAAGGAATATGAAGGCATCAAACTTCCGCTGGGATTTGAATATGGAGGCCCCTTGTTTTTTTCTCACTATTCTTTTTTAGGATTAGATCCGAGGGGGTTGAAGGACAGATATGCCGATTATTGGGAACAAAATGTAGCCCATACAAAAATAAACAGGGCATATTGCATCGAAAATCCCAAAAGGTGGGAAGGTTATGGACCCGATTGTTGGGGATTGACTGCTTCTGACGAACCTCAGGGTGGCTATGGGGCGCATTCTCCTACGAATGACAACGGAACGATTACTCCCACGGCAGCGCTTTCCGCATTTCCTTACACGCCGGAATATTCCATGCCGGTTTTGAGACATTTTTATGAAGATTTAGGTAAAAATCTGTGGGGTGAATATGGCTTCAAAGATGCTTTTAACCTGAACCGGAAATGGTATGCAGAATCATATCTGGCGATTGATCAGGGCCCGATTGTGGTTATGATCGAAAATTACCGTACGGGATTATTGTGGAAACTTTTTATGAGTCATCCTGATGTGCTGCAAGGTTTGAAAAAATTAGGCTTTGAAAGTCCATATCTGAATCAAACGGATCTATAAAATACTTTTGAAATTAAAATGAAATATATGAAACATTTAACAATTCAAACACTCGTTAGCAGTTTCCTTTTATTGTTGATTTTATCCGCATGTTCCGGTAGGAAAACAACGGAAGCTACGAAATGGAATGATCCGTCGAATCTGGAACAGAGAATAGACTCTGTCTTGAAAATGATGACGTTGGAAGAAAAAATCGGTCAAATGAATTTATTGACCAGCGATTGGGAATTGACAGGTCCGAGTTTACGCAAAGATTATGTTGAATTTATTAAGTCGGGAAGAGTAGGAAGTATTTTTAATGCGCATAAGGCAGAGTATAACCGGTCAGTGCAAAAGATAGCGATGGAAGAAACACGTATGAAAATACCTCTGTTGTTCGGTTATGATGTCATTCACGGACACAGAACCATTTTTCCGATATCACTTGGAGAATCCGCGAGTTGGGATTTGGAGGCGATTGAGACCGGAGCTCGTGTGGCGGCCATTGAGGCGGCAGCTTCAGGACTTCACTGGACGTTCGCTCCGATGGTAGATATCGCCCGGGATCCTCGTTGGGGACGTATCTCTGAAGGCGCGGGAGAAGATACATACCTGGGATGCGAGATCGCGAAGGCGCGCGTCAGGGGATTTCAGGGAGATGATTTAGGAGCGGTGAATACTATATTGGCTTGCGCCAAACACTATGCCGCTTACGGAGCGGCTCAGGCAGGACGGGATTACCATACGGTTGATTTGTCGGATAGAGTTTTGCGAGACATTTATCTGCCTCCTTTCAAAGCTGCACTGGATGCAGGCGTCGCTACATTCATGACTTCTTTCAACGAATTGGACGGCGTTCCTGCTACGGGAAACGCTTATCTGCTGGATAAAATATTACGTAAAGAATGGAAATTCGGAGGATTTGTCGTAACGGATTATACTTCAATAAACGAAATGGTTCCTCACGGAGTTGCCGCGAACCTGGAAGAAGCCGTTGATCTGGCGGTCAATGCAGGAGTCGATATGGATATGCAAGGTTTGGGTTATGATGAATTCCTGTTGAAATTAGTCAAAGCAGGAAAAGTCTCCGAAAAGAAAATTGATGATGCCGTGCGGCGTATCTTAGCGATGAAATTCCGCTTGGGACTGTTTGAAGATCCATACCGTTATTGCGATGAAGAACGTGAAAAGAAAGAAATATTATCGGCAGAACATCTGGAAAAGGCGCGTGATGTAGCCCGTAAATCGTTTGTGTTGTTGAAGAATAACAATCAAACTTTACCGATATCCAAAGACAAAAAGATAGCTTTGATAGGAAGTCTGGCCGACAGCAAAGCCGATATGTTGGGTTCTTGGTTTGCCTCAGGGAAAGCCGATGATGTAACTACTATTTTTGCAGGATTGAAAGCGGAGTATCCGAATACAAACTATGTCAAAGGATGTGAAGTGAACGATACCGATCGAAGCGGATTTTCTGCTGCCGTATCCGCAGCACGTAATGCCGATGTGGTCGTATTCGTGATGGGAGAGAAAGGAGAGATGAGCGGAGAAGCTGCTTCCCGTTCCGATATCAATGTCCCCGGTGTACAAACGGAGCTCCTGGCGGAACTCAAAAAAACGGGAAAACCGGTCGTCGTACTTCTTGCCAATGGACGTCCGTTGACCTTGGAAAAAGAATTCGAACTGTCAGATGCCATGTTGGAAATATGGTTTCCCGGAACACAAGCCGGACAAGCTGTGGCGGATGTACTTTGCGGAGCGTATAACCCTTCGGGAAAACTCCCTGTTACATATCCCCGCAATTTAGGACAAGTGCCGATTTTCTATAATCTGAAAAATACCGGTCGTCCCATCGATGAAACGAAAGAGGAAAAATACAAAAGTAAATATCTGGATGTTCCTAATTCACCGCTCTTTCCTTTCGGTTATGGATTGAGTTATACCACTTTTGAATATTCCGATATAACACTCAATAAAAAAGAAATATTCTCGAATGATTCTCTTGAGATCAGCCTTACGATTTCCAATACCGGAAATTTCGATGGCTCGGAAGTCGTTCAGATGTATGTCAGGGATCTGGTAGGAAGTGTGACCCGTCCCGTCAAGGAATTGAAAGGATTCAAAAAAATATTTATTCCCAAAGGAAATTCAACCAAAGTGACTTTTGTCCTGAAAACGGAAGATCTTGCTTTTACCCGTTCCGACAATACCTGGGGAACGGAACCAGGCGAATTTGAGATTTTCGTTGGAACCGATAGTCAACAACTCAAATCGACAGGATTCAGTCTGAAATAGACTTTTTCCAACGACTTTGTTCAGAATAAGACCGGCATACGGAAAACAGGAAAAAAATACGCACATTACATATCGTTATTTTTTTCAGATTTTACATACTTCATGCTAACTTCCTGTTTGTTCCTGATGCCGGTTTTTATATTATTTTTGAAAATTATAATTGGCTTTTTCGACAAAAATAATTGTTACAAGTTAAATGCTCTCTTTCCCAGATGTTTTTTTAAGTTATAATATCTGAAATTCCATTTCCTGAACCATCCTGAAGACCAGAAATAAAGAAACTTGATGCATCATTTCCTATATTCTGAAATTCCCATTACTTTTACCAAACTTTTATCATAAACCGACTTAAAATGGGGAGAGGCCATATTCTTTTTTTCTTTTTCTTTTTTTCTGTGTACGTATATGCACAGACAGGAGTTCCTCATGTGTTTAATTTTTCCAAATCGGACTACAATGCAGCAGGAAGAAACTGGGCGGTTGATACGGACTCGGAAGGGTCTGTCTACTTTGGAAATTCAAAAGGACTTTTGAGATATACCGGAGTGGAATGGCAATTGTTTCAGCTCCCCGGAAAGAAAATTGTCCGTTCAATCATGGTGGATAAAAACGGACGGATATATGTGGGCTCATTCGAAGAATTCGGATATTTTGAAAAAGATGAGAATGGAATCTTCAGATATACTTCCTTGTCGGCTTTACTTGATAATTATGATTTTCACAATGAAGAAATCTGGGGCATTGTTTCTGTAAATAATAAGATATATTTCCGCTCTTTTTCTTCTTATTTTGTTTATGCCGACAATCAGGTCAGGGCATCCGCTTTGCCTTTTACATTCATACACCTGGAATATGTAAATAACATCCTGTATGCTGGTATAGAAGAAAAAGGCTTTTATTCTTTCAACGGAAATGATTTCAATTTACTCGTTCCCTCTTCCTTGATCAATCAGGATAACGTAACCGGTATTTTTCCTTTCGATCAGTCTCGGGTCATACTGGCTACCAGTCACAGCGGACTTTTTATTTACGATAAAGAATCCTGTCTTGTTTGGGCGAATGAAGCCAATGAACAACTGAAGAAAGCGGTTGTCAACAGGTGTGTGATGACGCGTGATTCGACCTATGTCATTGGTACAATTTCCGGAGGAGTGTATGCCTTATCCAAAAAAGGAGAATTGCTTTGGAATGTTAACACCTCTAATGGCTTGTTAAACAATACGGTATTGGGACTCGGGATGGATGATAATAACAATATCTGGGTAGCTTTGGATGATGGAATCTCTTATATCAAGTATAATTCCCAACTCCGGTTTACCAAATCGTTCGACCCCAATATCGGATATGTTTATTCGGTAAAAATTAAAGATAATAACTTGTATCTGGCTACAAATCAAGGCATTTTTTATATTTCTCTTGCAGATGAAGAATATAAGCCGATACAAATTCCCGGAACCAATGAACAGGCTTGGGATTTGTTCGAGATAGATAACCAGCTTTTTTGCGGGCATAATCAGGGTACATTTGAAATCAAAGGGACGGATGCGGTTAAAATATCGACGGTCAAAGGAGGGACTTGCATGCGACGGGGAATTATTCATGGGCAGGATGTACTGATACAATCTACCTATACCCATTTGGTTATATACAAAAAAAACAGAGACGGAAGATGGACGTTCAGCCATATCGTAAACCAATTTCTCCAACCTATCCGTTCTTTGGAAATCGATTCGCACGGAAATGTCTGGGCGCAGCATTTCTACAAAGGATTATACCGTGTGAAACTTTCCCCTGACCTCAAAACGGCGGAAAAAGTAACAGTCTACCTTTTGTTGGATAAAAAGAAAACGAAGTTGAAAGAATCTGTTATCCGCTTGTTTAAGTTAAGAGGAAGGATTCTTTGTTGCGAAGGGGATGGATTTTATAACTTTGATGAATTGACAGACAGTATCGTACCCATTCAGTTTCAGGGAGAGAAATTTTTGAAAATAAAAGATGTCCGGAGGGTTATTCCCGTCAATGATGACCTGTATTGGTTAGTTTGTCCGAATGAATTTATTTTTGCTAATTTCAAAGACAATGATGTTGAAATCCTTAACAGAATTCCGTTTTCTGATTTCTATCATACATTGGCCGACGATGAAGAAAATCTGACACCTGTTTCGGATAACAAATTTATTTTTTGTCTGAATGATGGAATTGCAATTTTTGATAACCTGATTGATTCGGAACCGAGCAAAGAACGAAAATTAAGAATAGAGGAAGTTACGAAGGATGTTAAAAACTCAATAACATTTCATCTGGCGTATCCGGCTTTTCCGGGAGAAAATATATCCTTTGAATATCAGTTGATTGGACTGGAAGACAACCGGAAAGAAACATCACAGAAACATATTATACAATATTCCAGGTTGCATCCCGGTCAATTCACTTTTCAGGTCGAAGCGATAGATAATCTCGGAAATGTACTGAGTACGACCGAATATACTTTTACTATTGATCCTCCTTTCTATGCGACCAAAGGCGCATTTGTGGTATATATCGTTTTATTTCTGGTGTTTTTGTTCTTGATATACAGATGCATACAAAAGTATATAGATAGAAAAGAAAAGAAAATCAGGCAGCAACAATTGGAAATTCGTCAGAAGGAACTGGAAAGACAAGAACAACAGATCGTCAGGCTGGAGAAAGAAAAACTGGAACAGGAACTGGTATTCAAAAGTAAGGAAATAGCCGCTTCCGCCATGTCTATCATCCAAAAAGACGAAATCCTGGGAGAAATCAAGAGAGAATTATCCGAACAAAAGAAGTTACTGAAAAATGAATCCCAGATCGAAGGATATCAGAAAATCATCAATAAAATCAATTCTCATCTGACTTCCGAGGACGAATGGGAAATATTTCAGACCAATTTCGACCGGATTCATGAAAACTTTTTCAGGGATCTGAAAGCCGGTTATCCGGAACTGACACCCAATGACCTCAGATTCTGTGCATTACTTCGTCTCAATCAATCGTCGAAAGAAATAGCGAATATGATGAATATTTCTGTGAAAGGAGTAGAAGTCGCTCGTTCACGTCTTCGAAAGAAATTTGGAATCACTCCTGAAGAAAGTTTGGTCGGTTTCCTGATTGAATTCAAAGGAAAAAAATAATTAACTGATGAAAAAGAACTGCATTGAAGAACTTAAATTTTCCCTCCATTCAAATTTCAAAAAAACAAATTGTTGTATCTTTGTTGTGTTTTTTGAATTTGGATGATGAGTGGAATGAAATCTTTGGCCAAAGATACGGCCATATACGGTAGTAGCAGCATAATCGGAAAATTTTTGAATTGGTTGCTTGTACCTTACTATGTACGGGTACTGGCAAGTCCTGCCGAATATGGTATTGTTACCAATATATATGGATACACTGCATTATTGACAGTTTTGTTAACCTATGGAATGGAAACCGGTTTCTTCAGATTTGCAAATAAAAAAGAAGAAGAACCGTCGAAAGTTTATTTTACGACAATGTTTTCAGTTGGCTTATCTTCCCTACTCTTTCTCGTTTTAATATTTTGTTTCTTGTCACCGATTAGTTCAGTGCTGGGATATGCCGATTATGAAACCTATCTGGGAATCATGTTTACTACGGTGGCTATTGATGCTTTTATGTCTATTCCGTTTGCATACCTCAGATATAAAAAACGTCCTGTTCGCTTTGCCGCAATCAAGATGTTATTTGTCATCATGAACATATTACTCAATGTTTTTTTTCTCAGCATTTGTCCCCTCATCTATAAAAATTATCCGAATTTAATATCCTGGTTTTATCAACCGGATTATGGCGTCGGATATGTTTTCTGGGCTAATTTATTAGCTACTTCTACTCAACTTCTATTTCTGTCCCCGGAAATATTTGCAGTCAGGTTTCAGTTTGATCTCGGATTATTAAAAAGAATACTGAAATATTCATTTCCTCTGTTAATACTTGGGATTGCGGGTATCATGAATCAAACCATAGACAAAATTGTTTTTCCTTTTTTATTTAAAGGTAGTCTGGAAGAAGGACAGATTCAATTAGGAATTTATGGAGCATGCTTTAAAATTGCTGTAATAATGATTATGTTCACTCAGGCATTCCGGTATGCTTATGAACCTTTTATTTTTGCTAAAAATAAGGATAAAGATAACAAACAGATGTATGCTGACGTAATGAAATACTTCACTGTATTTTCTTTGATTATATTTTTGGGAGTTATGTTTTATATGGATTTTATAAAATATTTCGTTAGTCCCGATTATTATGAAGGAATCAGGGTTGTACCGATTGTAATGATAGGAATGTTGTTTTTTGGTATTTATTTCAATCTTTCGTTATGGTATAAATTAACGGATGAAACAAAATGGGGTGCCTATTTTTCTATCATCGGGTTTATTGTGATGATGGTAATTATGGTGGTTTTTGTACCTCGCTATGGTTATATGGCTTGTGCATGGGCTTCTTTTTTCTGCAACCTGGTCATGATGTTGTTTTCTTATTTTCTTGGACAAAAGCGGTATCCGATCAACTATGATTTAAAGAATATCGGGATATACTTTTTTCTGGCAATGGCACTATTTGCCATATCTCAGATAGCATATATGGACAATATGGCTCTAAGACTCATTTTCAATACATTTTTATTGGCAATTTATTTAACCGTTCTGATAAAAAGAGATATACCCTTAAAGAATATTCCTTACATCAACAAATATATTCACCATTAAACCTGAGAGTATGAAAACAAAAAGACTTCGTATATATGCCAAGCTGAAAAATTATTTTTCACGCTTGTTGGATATACGACATGAAAAAGAAAATGAAGTCGATACCATTGAATCAATAAAAAAAGGGACTGAATTTAAAGGTACGAACCTTTGGGTCTTGATATTCGCTACTTATATCGCCTCACTGGGACTAAATACGAATTCTACCGCTGTAATCATCGGAGCGATGTTGATATCTCCCCTGATGGGACCTATCATGGGATTTGGGCTGGGATTAGCTATCAATGATTTTGATTTATTGAAACGCTCACTGAAGAATTTTGCCACGGCTACCATTTTCAGTGTAATCACTTCAACTGTTTATTTTTTGATATCACCCATGGCTGAAGCACAATCCGAATTGTTGGCCAGGACTCAACCTACCATTTATGACGTATTGATTGCCTTTTTCGGAGGATTGGCAGGTATTGTTGCCACTACTTCTAAATCCAAGGGAAATGTTATTCCCGGAGTTGCAATTGCTACAGCGTTGATGCCTCCGCTTTGTACCGCCGGATTTGGAATTGCTACGGGAAATATTCATTATTTTCTGGGAGCATTCTATCTGTATTTTATCAATACGGTTTTTATCAGTTTTGCAACCCTTCTGGTTGTCAGGATATTGGGATTTCAGAAGAAAACACTTGTGGATAAAGAAAAACAGAAAAAGGTAACCCGGTATATTACAATCATCATTGTATTTACCATCATTCCATGTTCTTATATTACTTATAATATGGTAAAGGATAGTTGGTTCAAACAAAATGCGAATCAGTTTATATCTAGAGAATTGAACTTCCCTGGGACACATATTATAGATAAAGAAATCGACATTGACGAAAGTCCTAAAAAAATTACTCTTTTTACAGTTGGACAAGAAGTTTCAGAAGAAACCCTGAATCTGTCGAAAAGTAAATTGAAAGATTATAACCTGGATGGTGTACATTTATCTATACGGCAGGGACAAAGCTCAAATCCGACGGATATCAATGCCTTGAAAACGATGGTTTTGGAAGATTTTTATCAGGGAGCGGAAAAAACCATTCGCGGACAATACTTAAAAATAGATTCCCTAAAGGAAAAACTGGATATTTATGAATCAATTGATCAACTGAATATTGAATTGGCGCCTGAACTCAAGGCATTGTTCCCTAATATTGAAGAAATATCAATCTCTCAGGCTACCATTACCCATACCGAAAAAATGGAACATGATACCTTGACTTTTGTATATCTGAAAAATAAGACCAGGATGTCATCGAAAGAAAAGGAAACGTTTGAAAATTGGATAAAAGCAAGGACAAACAGCAAATCCATCCGGCTGATAACGGAGTAGCAGAAGATTGGTTTTGATTCGATATAAAAATATAGAATTATTGTATGAAAATTTAAACAAATATAGATGATGAAAAGATTAATTTTTACTTTTATAAGCGTAATCATTGCATTGGTTTCGTTTGCAGATGAAGGAATGTGGATGCTGAATACCTTGAATAAAGATAATTGGCAACGTATGCGCGAGTTGGGTTTTAACCTGTCTGAAGAAGAATTATACAGTTCAACAAATCCTTCATTGAAAGACGCTGTGGTAATTTTTGGCGGTGGATGTACGGGAATAACCGTTTCTGAAAAAGGATTGGTTTTTACCAACCATCACTGTGGATTTGATGCCATACAATCACAGAGCTCTGTAGAACATGATTACCTGAAAGATGGCTTTGTTGCTCAAACTCAGGAAGAAGAATTGAAGATACCTAATCTGGAAATACGTTATTTGGTGCGTACTGAAAATTTTACCAATCGTATACTTACTTCTGTTGATACGATTTCCGATGAAATGGAACGATTGAGAAAAATCAATGAAATCGCTACACAGGTAGAAGATTCCATTGTTGGAGATAATCAATTCATTGACGCGGAAATAAGATCATATTTTGCACGAAATGAATATTATCTGAACGTATATCAGGTATTCAAAGATGTACGTATGGTTTTTGCACCACCTTCTTCGGTCGGTAAATTTGGTGGAGATACGGATAACTGGATGTGGCCCCGGCACACGGGAGACTTCAGCGTATTCCGTGTTTATGCGGATGCAGAGAATAAACCCGCCGGATATAGTCCTGAAAATAAACCTTATCGGCCTCAGTCTTATGCCCGTATTTCGTTGTCTGGATACAAAGAAGCGGATTATTCCATGACGATAGGTTTTCCCGGAAGTACCGAACGTTATTTGTCTTCATGGGGAGTAATACAGAATGTGAAAAGCAGCAATGAACCGAGAATTGAAGCCCGGGGCATTAAACAGGATATCTGGAGAGAACTCATGGCTCAAAATGACGAAATCCGCATCAAGTATGCTTCCAAATACGCTCGTAGTTCCAACTATTGGAAAAACTCAATAGGGATGAACCGGGGAATTGAAAGAATGAATGTGGTAGAACGTAAGAAAGCAATAGAGAAAGACTTCTCCGATTGGCTGGAGAAAAATCCGGAACAGAAAAAGATTTATGGAAATGCTTTGAAGTTGATAAAAGAAAGTTATTCGGCTTCCGACCAGGCGCAGAAAAACTATATCTATCTGTTGGAAACTTTGTGGAAAGGAACAGAGATTGTTCAACTGACCAATGCTGTCATGGGATATGATGTCAATCAATCGGAGGAAGAGAAAACGGAATATATTAAAAAGATCCTGGATCCTATTTATAAAGATTACATTCCGGCTCTTGATCAACAAGTATTGGCGGCAATGATGCACCTGGCGAAGAAACGTCTTCCGCAGGAATCACTTCCGCAAATTTTTAAAGAAATAGACAAAAAATACAAAGGTGACTATGAAAAATATGCGAAGCATGTTTTTGAGAAATCAATCATTCCTTACCGTGACAAGTTACTCGAAATATTGCCAAACTCCAATAAGGTCAGAAAATTGGATAAAGATCCGGCTTATCAGTTAGCTAAATCAGTTAGAGAAGCTTTTGATGCTACATTGGCGGAAACAGGTTCATATCTGGGAGATAAATTAGAAGGAGAACGCTTGTTTCTTGCCGGTCTGAAAGCCATGTATCCTGAAAAAAGTTTCTATTCCGATGCTAATTTCACTATGCGTTTAAGCTATGGGAAAATAGGAGGATATGTTCCTTATGACGGTGCTTGGTACGATTACTTTACAACGCAACAAGGCGTCTTGGAAAAATATAAAAAAGGAGATTATGAATTTGATGTACAAGATGAAATTATGAAACTCCTGTCGGAAAAGAATTTTGGAAAATATGCCAATGAAAAAGGTGACATGAACCTTTGTTTTATCTCTGATAACGATATTACGGGCGGAAACTCGGGAAGTCCGATGTTCAATAAAAACGGAAATCTGATAGGTTTGGCTTTTGATGGAAACTGGGAAGCGATGAGTGGCGATATTGTTTTTGAACCGGACGTTCAAAAAACAATTGGGGTGGATATTCGTTATGTCTTGTTTATGATAGAAAAGTGGGGTAAATGTGATCGGTTGTTGAAAGAAGTTGTTTTCGAATAAGTTATACTTATGCAACAAATCTATGAAGATAAAACTTTAGGAGAGATTGTTTTAAGGAAAAATGTAAGATCCAGGCAATATACGCTCCGGGTCCGTGCGGGAAAAATAACCGTTTCCCTGCCTGTTTACGGATCGTATAAAAAAGCACTGGATCTGGTGAATGAACACAGACAGGTTTTGTTATCTAAAATAGAAGAAACGCAACAGAATTGTCCGGCGATTTCGGAAGAAGCATTGAAAGAATTAAGAACGAGAGCATCAAAGTACCTTCCGATACGTCTTCGTCAATTGTCTGATGAACATGGGCTTATATATGAGTCTGTGAGGGTATCCCAAAGTAAATCCCGTTGGGGATCCTGTTCTTCGAAAGCATCTATCAATTTATCCCTGT